>JAWOBW010000071.1:0-12024 GCA_046484105.1 Bacillota bacterium | reverse complement strand
GCCGAAGGGGCGAAAGGTAACCGCCGCATACAGCGCCAGGATGAACAGCCATATCCTCGTCCACACCGTGTAGCGAAAGAGCCTGACCCCGGTGGACAGCTTCCTGATCACCACCTGCAGCAGGGTATCCCCGGTGCCGCCGGCCAGTAGCCTGCCCACGTGGCTGGAACTGACCGGCGCCGCGCCTGAATGCCACATCAGGGCCGCCACCAGACACCCCGCCGCCGCCAGACCGACGGCAGCTGGCCGCCAGGCGCGCCGGACAGTTCCCGGCAGCAAACTCGGGCGGGGATGCAGGTGACGGGCGCCGGCCCAGCTCAGCCAGGCGGCAAACACCGCCGCCCCGCCGAAGTTCGATCCCCACCGGGGACCGGCCGCGACCACCGACGCGGCGAGGAGCGCCGCGCCGCGCAGTATCTCGCCCGGCCGCGCCCCGGGCGGCAGCTCCCCCGCACCCTCCGGGCGCACCTCGAGGGCCCACACCAGGACTGTCGCACCCAACATCACCCCGAGGAACTCGTTCCCCAGACCGTAGTAGCGGGCGCCGGCCGCGGCCGAGTAGCCCAGGGGGGAGAGCAGGGCCCAGCGAGCACCGGCCAGCTGATCCGCCAGTATCGCCGCCAGTCCACCCCCGGCCAGTGTCACCACCGCCCCCCTGAAGCCGAGGGCGATGGCCAGCGCGCGGGCCGTGATCAGCAGGGCCAGCCAGGTGAGAAGGAGGGCGGCGGTGTCCGGAATGAGGCCCGCCAGGGCCGGGGATAGAAACGCCGCCAGGGGCACGAGCGATATGCCTCCCAGGCAGCGGACGGCGGTGGTCAGAAACCGGGGCATCCACAGCTGGGAGGCGAGGATCAGCAGGGAAACTGCCACCACTGCGGTCGCCATACCCTGGGCCAGGGGGACCCGCAGGACACCAGCCCCCTCCAGTGCCTCCGCCAGCTGCCGCAGGTGAGTGAGCACCTCACCGCCCCGCGGGACTGCGCCGGCGGCACCGACGGCCCGGCCGAACCCCACCTCCTCCGGCAGGCCGGCTGCCGCCAGCAATGTGCTGGCGGCATCCTGCAGCGACACGATCCCCGGCCGGCGGGTGGTGGGACTGATCAGCAGCTGTCCGGCATGACCCGGCGCCAACATCAGGCCCACCTCCGCCTCACCCGGCAGTGGATCGACCACCCACACCGAGGCCCCGTCACCCACCTCCGCGGCCAGGGCGACCAGCCCGCGGGCGAAGAGGGATACCTGGGAATCCGACACCGAATCCGGCAGCCACCCGCCCAGCAGGTCCAGGTCCGCGGCCTCGATCACCACCAGCCCCACCCCGGCGGGAAGCTCCAGGCAGCTCCGGCCCAGCCGCTCCCAGTCGGTGCGCCATCCGCCGGGCATATGCACCGACTGGACGACGCATTGGGCGTAGTGGTCGACGATTCCCCGCGAGTCGGCGGCGGCCAGCAGGCCCGCACCGGAGGAGACGCCGGCCATGAAGGCCACCTCCCGGCCCGCATCCCGGAAGGCATCAGCCAGGGCACCCACCCGCACCTCGTGACTGAGACGGGACTGCGCGGCCGCCAGCCGGGGATGGTCGAGCACCGCCGCCCCGCCGGCGGGGAGCGTCTCGTCGTACCATGAGGCGAAGATCTCCGCCGCCTCCACCTCCCAGACCGGCGCATCGGCCGCCGCAGTGATGAGATCATTGAGCCCGAAGGCCCTGGCCCCGGCGGAGATGGAGGCGGCGGCATCGGACGGCGAGCCGCCGCCTCCGGTGCGAACATTGACCAGCGCCCCTCCCCATTCCCCCAGGGGATCGCCGGGTGGCCCCGCCCCGGACAGCCAGAACGAGGTCAGGTTGGGGGCCAGAACCAGCACCGCCTTCCCGGCCCCGCTGTCCGGGTAAGTCACCTCCGTCGTGGCCGCAATCGTCCCCCACGATAGGTGGGCCCAGACCCCCCCCGCGGCCAGGAGGAGGCCCACCGCCAGCGCCAGCTGCATATTGCGCCGCCTCGAACTGAACATCCATTCACCCCGATCCAGGTGCGATCTCGGCGTACATCGCCTCGACCCGGCGGGCGATGTCGGACCACCGGGGACGAAGGGCGGCTTCCGCCCGGGCCCTGTCCCCCATCCCCTCGCGCAGCCGCCCGTCGCCGGCCAGAGCGATCAATGCCGCACTCAGCGCTCCCAGGTCCCCGGGAGGTACCAGCCAGCCCGTCTCCCCGTGCCGCACCATCTCCGGTATGCCGCCGACGGCCGAGGCCAGAACCGGCAGCCCGCAGCTCATCGCCTCGCTGATCACCAGGCCCGCTCCCTCGGTGCGGGACGGCACCGTAAGCAGGTCGGCGCCGCGGTACAGGGGGCAGACATCCTCGATCCAACCCTCCAGGGTCACCCTGTCTTCCAGGTGCCGGCGCCGCACGATCCGCCGGACCTCCGCCTCCATCGGTCCCTCTCCGGCCACCTGCAGCCTCCACGGCACCGGGACAATATCGGCCAGAGCGGACAACAGCAGGTCGATCCCCTTGTCCGGCACCAGCCTGCCCACGTACAGCAATCTGCAGGGCCCCGGGAGGCGGGACTGCCTCTCCGAGGGGGCCGGCCATCCGTTGGGTATGACCCGGACGGCGGAGCCCACGCCTTCCAGGCTGCGGCGCACCGCCTCCGACACGGCGCACACGTGCACGTCCCGTCCCCGCGCCAGGTAGCGGAGCAGGCGCCGGTTGCCACCGAAGACGTTGTGCGCGGTCACGGCCACGGGTGGGGCCGTCCCCCGACCGCCCCCCGCGACACAGCACAGCAGAGCCGCCCCCAGGCCGTGGGCGTGGCACAGGTCGAACGATGCCCGACTCAGTACGCGGCGAAGCCCCCGCACCGCCCCGACGAAGCCGACCGGGGACCGGGTGTATTCTGCCGGAAGGGTCAACCACTTCGTCACCACCTCTGGCCGGGAAGACCCCGGCATCCCGGGCCCGGCGGGGGTGGCAACGGTGACCTGCATCCGCCCCGGATCGAGGTTTCTCAACAGGTGATTGACGTGCGTGTTCATTCCGCCCCGGGCGGGACGCAGAACCCAGAGAATCTGTCTCGGCCTCATGGGAGTAGGATGGACTACGGGGGGAAAACTGATGCGCACCGAACGGCGGGGACGACGCAGTTCCTCTCGCATAGGCGGGAGGGTGCGGCGCCGCCCCCGACCGGAGACGGCGTCGGATTTCGGGGCGTCAGCCGGCGGCCTGTCTCTCCGCCTCCTCCTTCAGCCCCCTGAGCATGCTGTTGCAGTTGTCGCGGATAAGCTTCTCAACCAGTGGATCCAGGGCCGCGCCCAGCATGGGAATTCCCAGGCTGGCCTCCACCACCAGCTCGACGCGGCAGCCGTCGGGCTCCTCCTCAAAGGTCCACTGTCCGCGAAACACCTTCAGGTCTCCGCTGATCTGGTGATATCTGATGATCCGGTTCTCCTCGTCGAACTCGTCCCGCTCCGTCCACTTCACCGGCCGCCCCTGGAGACGGGCCACCCAACTGGTCACCGTCCAGTCCTCGCCCCGCTCCGTCACCGTCACCTCGTCCACGGAGGGGAAGAACTCCGGATACCGCTCCATCTGGCAGGCAATCTCGTAGGCGGCCTCCGGAGATGCGTTCACATGGATCTTTGTCGTGACCTTCGGCACACACCTCACCTCACCTTCACATTTGCTCCATGTCGGGCCGGACATATTCCAGGGTCTCGTCCAGCACCTCCAGGCCCCTCTCCAGCAGCTCCTCCGGTATGTTGAGGGGAGGAGCAATCCGCATCACCTTCCAGTTCATCAGGCTCGGCACCACCAGAACACCCCTGCTGAACAGCTCCGTCAGCACCATGATGCCCCCGGCGGGCTTGGTGAAGCGAATTCCCAGCAGCAGCCCGGCCCCCGACACGCTCTCAATCAGCTCGGGGTACCTCGCGGCCAGCTCCTGCAGGTGCCCCATCACCCACTCACCCTTACGGGCGGCCTGTCCGGCGAGATTCTCCTCCTGCAGGACCTCCAGGGCGGCGACCGCCGCGGCACACGCCAGGGGATTCCCGCCGGTGGTGCTGGAGTGAATCCAGGGATTGGCGTCAAATGCGGCAAAGACCTCCGGGGCGGCCACCGCCGCCCCGACGGGCATGAGCCCGCCGCCCAGGCCCTTGGCCAGCGTCATGATGTCCGGGCTCACGCCCGAGTGCTCGCAGCCGAAATTCTTCCCCGTTCGCCCCATGCCGCTCTGGACCTCGTCGAAAATCAACAGTGCTCCCGCCCGGTCACATATCCGGCGCACACCGGGCAGATACCCGGGATCGGGAACCACCGCTCCGGCCTCTCCCTGCACGGGCTCCACTATCACCGCCGCTGTCTCGTCGTCGACCGCCTCCTCCATCGCCTCCAGGTCGTTGTAGGGGACGTGGGTGAATCCCGGGATCAGCGGTTCAAACGGGTCGCGGTATGAGCCGCTGCCGGTGGCAGACAGCGCCCCCAGGGTCTTGCCGTGAAAGGCATTCTCACAGGCGACGAACCCAGTCCGGCCGGTGTGCATCCTGGCGACCTTCAGCGCCACCTCCACCGCCTCGGTCCCGGTGGCACAGAGGAAGGATCGCTTCAGGTCACCGGGAGTGATCTCGGCCAGGGCCCGCGCCAGCTCCACCTCGCGCGCGGACAGCATGGTCTTGGTGGACATCCCCATGTGCTGCAGCTGTTCCGTCACCGCCGCGACGATCCGGGGATGCCTGTGCCCCGCATTGATCACCGCATACCCGGCGCAGAGGTCAATGAACTCGTTCCCCTCGGTGTCAACCACGATCGAACCCTCAGCGCTGCATTCTACATTCGTCATGCCCATGAGGCGGTAGACCCGCGCCCTGCCCGGGTTGACGTACTCCTCCAGGTCGCGCAGCAGGTCCTCCGCATCGATCTTGCTCCTCGCCTCCATGTTCTCACGCCCTTCGCAGGATCCGACGGCTCCCGCCACCGGACCAGATGCACTGCCTGTCCCCTCACACCGGCATCCCGCACGCGGTGCTCCCGGGCAGATCTGGACAACACAATGGTACCATCTGACACCCGGCAGGGGACAGAGCCCACCCCGTCACCCGGTCAGTGGCCACCCTCAGCACGGCGGCCGGTCACTCTCCTCCCGGGCCAGAGCGGCCGCCAGCTGCCGCACCTCCTCGGGACGGCGAAGCCAGTACAGGCGGGTACCCGGGGGCAGGTCCCGCACCTGCTCGACCAGTTCGGGTCTGCCGTCGCGGTGGAAGCTGCAGACCCAGCCCAGGAAGCGAAACCAGTTCAGGTCCGGCCTCTCGCTGCAGCCCGGGGCCATGTCAGGCCTCGTCTCGCGCAGGAAGAACCCCTTCAGCATACGGGTCACCACCCGGCGTATGTACAGGTGCCTGGGGGGGTCGAGAAAGATCACCGAGTCAGCCGCCCTCAGGCGGAGATCGAGGGTGCCGCCGTAGTTGCCGTCGATGATCCAGGAGTCACCCGCGATTATGCGGCGCTGCATCCGCCTCCACTCATCCCGCGGGGTGGGGACCCACCCCTCCTTCCAGAAGTGCCGGTCGAGGTGAATCAGGGGCAGGCCCGTCGCGCGGGCCAGCACCCGCGAGGCGGTGCTCTTCCCCGCCCCCGGAGGGCCGATGACAGCCACCCTGCGCACGTGCACCGCAAGTCATCCCCCTTCCCGTCCTCTCGAATCCCCGCCCCCAGCGCACCGTCTCTCGATTAATTAAATAAACTTCGTCGCAGTCGGTCATAATTCCTGTGCCTGGTGATTGACGCCTGACGCACAGATCGGCCCTCAGCAGAGTCAGTGCGCGAAGTCCCGTTGCATTGGATGGCACTTGCATGTCCGGCCAGTTCTGTCTTCATGTTCATCCTCCCGTGGAGTCACTCTCGTATCTACCAGTGTGGAGCTGTTCCGACGCTCAAACGGCACGTGCGATCGCCCTTGCGGTCCCACTGCAGCAGACTATGTGCACGGCGATCGTCAATATCCCAATGAGGGAGGATTTGACGCGTAGACGGCGTAGGCATAGTACAATAGACAAAGCCCTTACAGGTGAGTACGATGCCATTCACTCATTCGCATGATCCGGCAGTACGATCGCCGGTCGCCCAGCGAGACGCTCTATCTGTCGAAGAAACCGGAGTCGGGCACTGCACGAGCTCCCTGAGGACCATACTGCCAGAGCACCTGAGGCAGAATAGACAGGAGGTGAAACCAACTGCAGTACTTCCAGTTCTTCCCCATACTGCTGTGTGTTGCGTACCTACTGTTCATCTGGCTGAAGGTCATCCGGCCGGAATCCAGGAGGCCATCTCCAGGCGATCCGCTCGAGCGGGCTCAGCGCGAGGAGAGCATGTACTTCGAGGAGGCTCCCGGTACCCGCGATCCAGCGGGCCTGTGGCGGGAAATAAACCCGCGGCAGAAGCGGCTCATCCAGCGGGGACTCGTGGTGGTCCTGGCACTGGTGGCAGCGAGCCACTTCCTGTGGTTCATACCAATGGATGCACCTGACTGGGTGTGGGATCGGGCCGAGAAAATGGACCTGCCTGACTGGCTCGACGTGGAGTCAGCAGTCAGCTACGCGAGCCCCCTGCAGTGGCGGGTGGTCTACAGCGGCCGCATGAGTTCAGGTGCACATGCCGAGGCCGTTTACACCTACTACGGGCTGCGTGGCACCGAAGAACTTGTGGTTTCCGGCGGTCCCGTCGGGGGAGCGAGAGTGCGGCTGTATTTTGGGGCGCTCCTTCTCCTCTTGGCCGTCACCGCCATATGGTCAACTATGCGGAAACCCTCGCAGTGAGCATTGATCGTCCGAGACTGATCTGGCGATCAGCTGCTGTGGGCCTGCTTCACTCGGTCGGGTGAATCTGCCATATGGCTCGCCAGATCCCGGCAAGAACGATGCTGACTGGCTCGTGGTGCCTCGAAGGCGATCTCGAGATGCGCTGCCCCGACTTCGACATCGAAGCGGACTTCGCGAGGAGGCGCGGTGAGTCGCCCGACTGCCTTACACTCCTTGAAGCCGGGCTCCGGGTTGTCGGGGATGTCACTCCCCCGTCGTGCTGGGCGGGCAAGTCTGTCTTCATGAAAGCATTGTGATCTTCATTGGTGGTCTGCTTGAGTGATCGCCGCCGAACGCCTTGAAGTCTGCTTCGATTCATCTGCGTCAGGCCCTCCGGGAGGACGCCGATGGCGTACCGGCCAGGCCACCGCAACCCGAACCTCTCAATTCCACTGGCAACAGGTCCTGAACATTCTTCAGGGCTGCAATTACCTCGTCCGGTGGCACTGCGCTACGAATGCCGGCCCGGGCCATATCGGCAGCTGCGAAGGCATTGGCGACTCCCAGGGCATTGCGCTTGATGCAGGGTACCTCGATGAACCCCAGGATGGGGTCGCAGACCAACCCGAGCACGTTCTTGAGGGCCAGGGCCATTGCGTGCGCCACCTGCTCACGGGTACCCCCGGTGAGTTCAACTAGCGCCGCTGCTGTCATGGCCGAGGCAACGCCCACCTCGCCCTGGCAACCGCCGACCGAACCGGAAAAGGAGACGTCGGCGTACGCCATACACAGCCCCATGCCGGCGGCCGTAAACAGGGCTCGAACCACCTCGTCGTCCCCCAGCTGTAGCTGCTCCTGAACGGTGACCAGGCAACCCGGCAGTACACCACAGGAGCCCGCCGTGGGAGTTGCAACAACCTGGCCCATGGAGCCACTGACCTCCAGGACGCCCATGGCCCGGGCAATCGCTGTCGGAACCGTCGAACCTCCGAGGGTAGTGCCCCTCTTGACGGCCTCGGCCATGCGTTTGCCGTCATCGCCATGCGCAACACCCCCCAGCAAGCGGGTTGGCTCGGTGAGCCCTCTCTCTGTCGCATCCCTCATCAGGTGATACAGCCTCGACATCTCATCAAAGATGCTGTCACGGCCCTTCCCCGAGCGCTGAACCTCGTATTCCATGACAAGATCTGCAATGGAGGTGCCTGTGGCCTCCGGTTCGCCTGACCTCTCAACCAGGTCCCTGACTGTTTGGAACGGAGGGGAAAATGTGGACACAATCCCATACGGGGCGATGGGCTCCAGTGAGCGCACCTCCCGGACCCCAGGCAGCTGCTCCGCTCGCCGGAGCCACGAGGGTGGGATGGGCCGATTCAGCCCGACCCAGCAGAGCAAGACGCCACCAGCCTGGCCATAACCCAGAGCCCCTGCAGATGTGGCCCCTCCTGGACTCAGTTGACTTTGGATGGACCGGGCGAGTAGGCGCAAGTCTGTCTCGCCAACAGGGCCCTCCATGTCGAGCCATATCACCAGGTAGTGTGTAAGGCCCTCCAGTTCCACGCCGACCCCGTCGACCTCATCCATCACAATACTTCCGCCGCCGACGGAACTCCCCTCGACCTGCCGACGACGTCCGTTCGCTTCGAGGTCCAGCCGAACGCTGTTGGGGTGCTTACCTGGCCGCTTCCGGAAGTGGCGGTGGATTTCGATGCCCTCTTCCCGTGCGAGGGATAGCGATTCCCGCAGTTGCGGATCGGACTCCGAAAGCCCAAGTAGCCCACCCACGATGGCCGTATCGGTCCCGTGTCCCCGGTAGCTATGGGTGAAATTCTCTCCGAGTGTAAGGTGAATGACCTCCGGCATGGTACCCAGGAGTTGCCCCGCTGCCCGTCCAATCCGTGCCATGCCTGCCGTGTGCGAACTGGATGGGCCCAGCATCACGGGGCCAATGATCTCGAACACACTTAAGTGCCGCTCAGACTGTGCAGTCACTCCGCAAATCCCCCTTCATGGCTGCCAATGTCGTGTCCCCTTCTACACTTCGGAGACGCAGAGGTGATTCCTATTGCCCCGAGCATGCTCTCCCAAGCCGACCCCGCCAACTGATACGGTTACGCGGCTCTCGACATCTTCACCTTCCACCCATCAGGAGATCGGCCACGGTCGAGCGGGACCCGGCGCTCGGATCGTACCATTGCAGCTGACCAGGTGCCTGTGCCGAGCTTATCCACACCGTGCAGTTCCATTTCCTCTAATCTCACCCGGTCGATGCCTGCTGCTCTCCGGTCAGCCTGCTATCAGACCTCCTGGCACTTACCCAAAGGGGACCCGCATCCGCTGGCGATGATGAACTTCGTTGGACGCACGCCCAAAATGCCTGCACAAGAGAGCGGTCTGGGCTACCGTTGTGGTAGCGATGCCACCCCCGCAGGACAGCAAAGGAGCACAGACCCATGAACAGTGTATCACAGGCCAAGAAGCTGCTGGATGGTGTCGGCGACAAAGAATCGAACGAGCTGACCAGCGCACCCGGCAATCGGACAGATCGGCAATGATGCGGTTCAGACCACGGCGCAAACCGAAACTACGTATCATTCCAATGGTCCCGGCAGGGGGTGCATCCCTCCGTGTATTGCCAGGTCAAACATGCTACAATACACTGGGTTGACGGAAAACCCCTGCTGAAGGAAGCGCGATCGAGGAAGGAGGGCCTCAGTGGCGAAGAGACTGCTGACCGGCAATGAGGCGATTGCCCTCGGCGCCCACCTCGCCGGCGCGAGGGTGGTGGCGGGATATCCGGGCACGCCGAGCACTGAAATCATCGAAACCCTCGTGCGCGAGGACTACCCGGAAGTGTACGCGGAATGGGCCCCGAATGAGAAGGTTGCCCTGGAAGTTGTCATCGGAGCCTCCCTGTCCGGCGTGCGGGCGATGGCGACCATGAAGCACGTGGGAGTCAACGTCGCCGCCGACCCCCTGATGACCGTCACGTACATGGGAGTCCGGGGCGGACTGGTCATCGTCACCGCCGACGATCCCGGCATGCACAGCTCCCAGAACGAGCAGGACAACAGAAACTACGCCCGTTTCGCCAAGGTCCCCATGCTGGAACCGAGCGACAGCCAGGAGGCCCAGGACATGACTGTCCGCGCCTTCGCCCTGTCGGAAACCTACGACACCCCGGTCTTCGTCCGTTCCACCACGCGGATCTCTCACACCCTGACGGCGGTGGAGCCGGGCGAACCTGTCGCCGATCACCCGGAGCCGGGATTTGTCCGGGATCAGAAGAAGCTGGTCATGATCCCCGTCAATGCCAGGGAGCGTCACCCGGCAGTGGAGGATCGACTGGAGAAGCTGAGGGCCTTCGTCGAGGAGGCGGATGATCTCAACCGCATCGAATGGAGGGATCGCTCGGTCGGAGTCGTCACCGGGGGCATCGCCTACCAGTACGTTCGCGAGGCCCTGCCCGACGCCAGCGTGCTCAAGCTGGGAATCAGCTACCCCATACCCCTCGAGATGATCCGCTCCTTCGCGGCCCAGGTGGACAGACTGTACGTGATCGAGGAGCTGGACCCCTTCTGGGAGAGCCAGATGCGCGAGGCCGGCATCCGCGTCACCGGCAAGGAGATCATACCGCTCACCGGGGAACTCACGCCCGACATCATCCGGCGCGCGGTTGAGTGCGCGGACGAGCACCAGGCCGGGGTGGTCCGGGGACCCAGAGTCGACTCGGAAGTCCCTGGACGTCCCCCCATGCTCTGCCCCGGATGCCCCCATCGCGGCGTATTCTACGTCCTCAACAGGCTGAAGATGATCGTCACCGGAGACATAGGCTGCTACACCCTGGGCGTCATGCCTCCCCTGGCCGCCATGGACACCTGCACCTGCATGGGAGCCAGCATCGGGGCGGCCATGGGAATCGAGAAAGCCCTGGGAGAAGACGCACCCGACACCGTCGCCGTCATCGGCGACTCCACCTTCCTGCACTCGGGGATGACCGCCCTGGCTGACGTCGCCTACAACGGCGGAAATGTCACCACTATCATACTGGACAATCACTCCACCGCCATGACCGGGCATCAGGGCAATCCTGCCTCCGGATATGACGCCCGGATGCAGCCCGCCCCGCGGGTGAATTTCGGCGCGGTTACGCGGAGTCTCGGCATCGAGGATGTGCAGACCGTGGATCCCTACGATCTGTCCGCGGTCGAGGAGGCGGTGCGCCGGGCCCGCGACGGGGCGGGACCGTCGGTCATCATCGCCGACCGGGCCTGCGCCCTCCTGGATCGCAAGTCGCGTGAGGCCCCCTACTCGGTGACCGAGGAGTGCGCCGCCTGCGGGATGTGCCTAGCCCTGGGCTGCCCGGCGCTGTTTCGCACCGGCGACGGCGAGGGGCCGGCGACCATCGATCCCTCCCTGTGCACCGGCTGCGGAATGTGCGCCCAGGTCTGCGGTTTCGACGCCATAGTTCGGGAGGATGATGTCTCATGAGGCTCCGATCCGGCCACACCATGCGGGATGTGGCCGTCGTGGGCGTGGGCGGGCAGGGCATCATCCTCGCCACCGACGTCATCGCAACGGCCTTTCTGAAGGCGGGTTTCGACGTGAAGAAGTCCGAGGTGCACGGAATGGCCCAGCGCGGCGGCTCCGTGCAGAGTCACATTCGCATACACCCGGAGAGGGTACACTCCCCGCTGATACCGGAGGGATCAGCGGACGTCCTGCTCGCCCTGGAGAAGATGGAGGCCCTGCGCCACGCGGGGGCCACAGCCGACGACGGGTTGATCATATACAGCACCGTCGAGATTCCCACACCCGCCATGTCAATCGCTGGCAACCCCTATCCCCGGGACATCGACCGCAGGCTGGAGAAGCTCCCCGCTGACCTCCTGCCCGCGGACGCCCTCGGTCTGGCACGGGAGCTGGGAGACCTTCGGGTGGCCAACACCGTCCTGGTCGGGGCCCTCTCCCTCTTCACCGACGTCCCGCAGCCTGCGTGGGAGGAAGTCCTGTCCGCCCGGGTTCCGCCCGAAGCTGTCGAAGTGAACCTGCGGGCATTCGCTGCGGGAAGGAAGCTCGCGGCCGACTCACTCTGAGGCATCCGGGCCGGGGGAGCTCCCCCGGCCCTACTCGGACTCAATCAGGCGCACCGAGCGTGACCCCAATGCCTCCTCATCCAGCCGGTCCTCCAACTGCACCGGAACAGTCACCACAGCAGGATCGCCGTCGCTGAC
>JAWOBW010000046.1:0-8348 GCA_046484105.1 Bacillota bacterium | reverse complement strand
CCCACGCAGTGGACGGTCAACGGCAGGGTGATGTCCGCGGCAGATGCCATTGAACGACTTCGAACGGCATCCACCGAGGTGCAGGTCCGCGCCACCGTCACCGGTGAATGGGCGGAGGAGATCGGCGCCACTTTCTGGGACATCCCCGAGGTGACAGTCGCGGGCGAGTCAGAGGCCTGTCCGCGAGGGTGGCTGGTCGAGGTTGAGTACATGTCATCCCGTCGTGAGGTGATCCGGCGGGAGATTCTCTTCACCTCCGAGATTCTACCGCTGACGGCGGGAGGTGACGGGGGCATTGCCCGCGTCACCGACCTGCGCGAGGGCGACGTCATACGTGCCGCTACCCTCGGGGGGTTCGGCTTGACATCTGATGACCCGGTTTCGACGACCAGAGTCCACAGGATGCAGGTGGCTCGCAACTGGGTGTCGGGGAATGTGGCAGAGGTGAGCGTTCTCCACCAGGCCGGCGATCTTCTCTTCGTGTTCGAGCTTGACGACGGAACCGAGGTGAATCTCTGGCGGGGGAGCTTCCTGGGTGCGGGCGGCGACATGACCCTGAATGATCTCTACCACGCCAGCTGGGTGACCTTCGCCCTCGGTTTTGACGGATGTGTTCGCCGGGTCCTGGAGGCCCGGGTCGAGGGCACCAAGTCCAAGTACGTGAAGCTTCTCACCGTGGAGCATGTGACCGACGGATCCCACATTCGCGAGTCCCTGCTGGTCGTGGACGAGGCGGGAGAGGCCGTTGCCTATCAGCTGGCGTTCCCGGCGCTGTGGGCGCTGTTCGTGGACGACTCACTGGAGCTCAGGCAAGACAGACTGGTGCAGATACAGGTCAACGATGCGGGCAAGTGCGAGGATGTGGTGTCCTGGGTTGAGGAGGAGCCGCTTCCCGGTTCCTTCGTGGTGGTATTCGTGGATGTGGCGGAGAGATTCGTTATTCTGCGCCGGGCCTCGACCTCCGGCCTGAACACCGCCGATGCGCAGTCCGGGGGGCTGGAGGAGGATGTCCTGGTGGCGGTCGATGCCGCCGTGTACACTGCGGATGGTGACTATGTCGGTGTCGAGTCCCTGGCAATCGGCCAGAAGGTGCGCCTCTACCTGGATGACGCTGGCGACGTGGCCCACATTGAGACAGATTGGCAGTAGGATGGAGTTTGCCGAGGCATGGATCAGGCAGAGCTGCACTCTGTAGTAGACCGCTACTTCCCCGGCTGTGGTTGCGCCCTTCATCGTGTGTCTTCGGGACACATATGCGAGGTGTATCGGGTGGATGTCTCAGGTCGGCAGTTCGTCCTGCGGGTGAGGCCGGAGGTGTTCTGCCGCCGGCATGTCGAGGCGGACCACTCGCTTCTTCGGTATCTTTCTGACTGCGGTTTTCCCGCACCCTCTGCGGTGAGCACGCCCGCCGGCGACAGCTGTGTACCGACTCCGGACGGACGCCTCTGTGAGCTGCTGGATTACCTCCCTCACAATTCCACACTAAGCGCCGCCGATGCCCCCCCGATGTGGGCAGCGGTTGCCTCCACTCTGGGAAGACTTCACCGCCTCACGCGGCAGTATCCCCGGGTGATCGTCAAGCCGGACTACGTGGGCAGGATTCCCATCAGTCCGCGGAGCAAGTACTTCTCCGGTCCCCTGGATTTCGGAGTTCCCCGTTACGAGCGCGGATCCGACGCCGACACCCTGGCCACCGTCAGGAATTTGAAGACGCGGCTGCTGGACCTGCATCAGGTCCTGCCCTCCCTGGATCGCTCGCCACAGGTGGTGAATCACAACGACTTCTACCCCGACAACTTCCTGACTGCGGGCGATGAACTGGTCGGAGTGGTTGACTTCGATTTCTGTCTGACCGGTTCGCACCTCATCGATCTGACCGAAGGGCTGCACTCGGTCATGATTCACAGCTCGCGGGCGGCCTCGTTCTGGGGATTGGACCCGTCGAGGGGAATCGATTGGAGAGCGGGGGCTGAGTTTCTCCGCATCTACGAGGAGGAATCGGGCCTGACTCCGACCAGGTCACTTCTGCTTTCCATGCTGGAGGTGAAGGTGATTAGCCTGGTGTTCTACCCCGGCTTCATCCTGACCGACAGCGTGAGCGAGAGACTGGAGACGCTCCGCAGGGCGGAGACGATCGCGGCGGAGTTGGCGGGAGGCTCTCTGTCATAATCCCCAGGGAATGTGCAGGGATTCCCAGTCGGCCGGATTTGCGGTGACGGGGTTCACAGGGTTGGGAGGCGACATTCGAGGGATGGAGTATATGGGCGAGGGGATGCTGGAGCAGGAAATCGCACCCGCGATGCAGAATAAAGTATGTTTAATATCTTCAGTGATAGCTTCAAGGGGGGAGTACATTGAGAAACTGGCTGCGTCGGCGCACCTTGCCGACTCTGGTAATCGTACTGCTGTTCACCTGCGGTCTGCTGATCGGCTGCGGGCAGGAGGCGGAAGAGCCGGGAGAACCGGTTGCGCCGTCCACTGATGAGGAGCCAGAACCTGCCGATGAGGGACCTCACTACGGGGGAACATTTGTCGTCTCCAACTATGCTGACATCACCCACCTTAACCCCTTCCTGAGTACGGACGGAACATCCAATATCGTCAATACGGTGATTCACCGGGGCCTGGTTCAGTACCGGGGCAATAACGAGATAATCCCGATGATGGCCGAGAGCTGGGAGACGTCAGAGGATGGCCTGACCTGGACCTTTCACATCCGGGAAGGTGTCACGTGGCACGACGGTGTGGAATTCACCGCTGAGGACGTCAAGTTCACCTATAACTTGATCATGGATCCCGAGAACAAGTCCGTGCGTCTGGGCAATTTCGAGCCCGTGGAGAGAATTGAGGTGGTGGACAGCCACACCCTAAAGATTGTCACCAAGGAACCCTACGCGTCCCTGCTGGACAAGATGGGAACACAGGGCCTGGTTGCCAAACACCACATCGAGGAGCACGGTCTGGAAGGATATAATAATCACCCACTGGGAACGGGACCCTTCAAGTTTGTCGAGTGGCGTCCGGAGGAGAAGGTTGTGCTGGAGCGCTTTGAAGACTACTGGGAGGGAAGGCCGTACCTGGACAGGGTGGAATACGTCAGCATTCCCGAACCCTCCGTCCGTCTGATCGCTCTGGAGACCGGGGAGGCTCATTTCAACTGGTGGGCAACTCCTGAGGAGGAGATTCCGCGCCTGATAGATGACGAGCGTTTCAATGTGCTGCAGTCGCTCGCGACAGATTTTCACTTCATTGGCCTGAACTGCATGCACCCCTTCTTCGAGGACTACCGCGCCAGGCAGGCCATCGCCTATGCCATTGACAAGGAAGCCATTGTTGAGAATTTCGCCACTTACACGGGTACGATTGCAGACGGTCCTTACTCAGAAGCGTACGGTGAGTACTACAACCCCGACGTGTTGACCAGGATTCGTTACGATCCCGACAGGGCGCTGGAGATTCTGGCGGACCTGGGTTGGGAGGAAGGGGCTGACGGCCTCCTGCACAACGAGCAGGGTGAGGTGTTTGAATTCTCAACCATGGTCAAGCAGGGCGACGAGCTCCGGATAAACATTCTGGTGCTGGTCCAGCAGTGGTTGAGGGATATCGGAATCCAGATGCGTGTTGAGGAATTGGAGTGGACGGTCCTGCTGACCAAGCTGACCGAGACCAGAACGGACTACGATGCGGTGATCGTGCAGTTTGGCGCCTCACCCGATCCCGACCACCACACCATCTTCCATTCTGAGGGCGGATTCTGGTTGTGCAACTACACCAACGAGCGGGTCGATGAACTCCTTGAGAAGGGCCGTTCGGTGCTGGATCCCGAAGAGAGAAAGGTGTACTACGACGAGTATGCCGAGATCACCTCGCGGGAGCTGCCGGTCATTTATACCTGGCATTCCCTGACCACTCGGGTTCTGAGCTCTCGCTTTGAAGGTATGACAGCTGAACCGGCCGGGCACATGAACGTGATTCACGAGGTCTGGGACACGCAGGCCGGTGGTCAGTAGAAGAAGCTCAGAGAGGGCGGGTGGGGCTGGCCCCACCCGCCCGTGGTTGCTGGGAGGAAAGCCATGACAGAGTATGTGATCCGACGGTTGCTGGTATCAGTCGTAATAATCTTTGGTGTTTCCCTGATCGTGTTCATGGTGATGCACATGGCGCCGGGGGATCCGGTGATGATTCTCGCCGGGCTGGAGGCGACTCCCGAGGTGGTCGAGTCGGTGAGGCGCGAGTGGGGGTTCGATCAGCCCGTGTATGTGCAGTACCTGCGGTGGCTCACGCGAGCCATACGGCTGGATCTGGGGCGTTCGGTGATCACCGGTGAGACTGTCTCGCAGATGATTCTGAGCCGTTTGCCCAACACACTGAAACTGAACCTGGTTGCCTATGCCCTGGCCCTCTCCGTGGGGATACCCGTTGGAATTGTATCGGCGCTGCGCCACTACTCGATATTCGATCACTTCGTCACGGTCGTGGCGCTTCTCGGGGTTTCGATGCCGGCCTTCTGGCTGGGCCTGATGCTGATCATACTGTTTTCACTGTGGTTGTCGATGCTTCCCTCCTTTGGAATGGGCACCCTGTCCCACTACGTGCTTCCGGCCTTGACCCTGGGCGCTGCGCAGATGGCGGTGTTGATGCGGATCAGCCGTTCCAGTGTGCTTGAGGTCATGAAGAAAGACTACATAAGGACGGCCCGCTCAAAGGGCCTGGGCGAACGGGTGGTCATCTACAAGCACATGTTGAAGAATGCGTCCATTCCCATCATAACCATCATCGGGTTGCGCCTGGCCTACATCGTGAGCGGGTCATTCATCGTGGAGACGATATTCTCGTGGCCGGGCATAGGGAGGATGGCCATCAATTCACTGCACAGCAGGGACTACTTCGTCACCCAGGGCGTGGTTCTCATGACAGCGTTGTGCATAGTCCTGGCCAACCTCCTGGTGGATGTGTCCTACGCCTACCTTGACCCGCGCATTCGCTACACCTGATGCCCGAAGGGGGGAAGGGGAATGTCAGATTTCTTGCCCGATGCTCATAAGAAGAAGTTGGACGAATACGGTTTCAAAGACGATGCCGCGAAGAGCTGGCTGAGCACTGCGTGGAGGCGCTTTCGACGACATCGCCTCGCTCTCGTGGGCGCAGTGGTCATCATCGTGCTGTACAGCGTTGCCGTTTTAGCACCGTGGATTGCTCCATATGACCCCGTCAGCGACATCTTCGTGGCGCGAAGACTGGAAGGTCCGTCGCTCCAGCACCCGTTCGGGCTCGACGAGGTGGGAAGGGATCTCCTCTCGCGGGTGATCTGGGGCAGCCGCATTTCCCTGGCGGTTGGATTCGTCGCAGCCGGTGTGTCACTGGTGCTGGGCGTGGTGCTGGGAGCACTTGCAGGGTATTTTGGCGGATTCATAGACTCATTGATCATGCGCATGGTGGATCTGCTGATGGCCATCCCGCAGTTTCTGCTGATCATCGCCATCGTGGCGGCGGTGGGCCCGAACTTCCTCAACATCATCCTGGTCATAGGGGCCACCGGATGGGCGCACTACGCCCGGGTGACCCGGGGTGAATTCCTGTCGCTGCGCAACGAGGAGTTCGTGGAGGCGGCGAAGGCGGCCGGTGCCTCCACCAGCCGGATCATCTTCTATCACATCCTGCCCAACTCGATGGCGCCCATCATCGTCCTGGCGACCCTCAACGTCGCCGGCGCCGTTTTGCTAGAGACCGCACTGTCCTTTCTGGGATTCGGCGTCCAGCCGCCGACGGCCAGCTGGGGTTCCATCCTGGCTCCCGGCAGACAGTATCTGCGGCGGGCCGCCCACATCGCCACCTTTCCCGGTCTGGCCATAACCATGACGGTGCTGGCCTTCAACCTGGCCGGGGATGGTCTCCGCGATGCGCTGGACCCCAAGATGCAGTTGTGACGGGGGGCAGTGATGCTTAGGGGGCGGGGGAAATCGGCGGCCGAGCTGAAGATCTGCCTCTCATTGGTGGCCTTCCTCCTCCTTTTCCTGGCCGGGAGAGGAGGCCTGGCCGCCCCGTATGGATGGCCCGAAAGCTGGTCCGAAGTGACCCGACTCGGCGTAGCGTCGCGGTATGTTCCCGCTGTCCGTGCGGCCGGCGATCGCCGCGATGATTCGCTGCACCTGATGTGGGTGGCGGATGAACCCGGAGGGGCGGATGCGGCACAGCTCAATCACCTGAGAATCGGTCCGGATGGCGAGGCCGACCAGGTCGCCCCGGCCTATTGCACAGGTGGGCACGGCAGGATCAGTGAGTTCGATTTCGACATCACCCCCGAGGGTGTCGTGCACTGGGCTGCGGTGCAGAGAACAGAGTCGCTGACTTCCCTGGTGGCCGGCGCATTCTCGCATAGGCAACCGGATGCCGGGCGAGTGATGACGGTGACGGAGACCGATCTGTCCATTGTCAATCCGGCGGTGAGAGTGGTTGACGGAGAGCCCCACGTAACCTGGTGTGATTCGACCGGGGGAGTGCTCACAACGGCCGTCGAGGCCGGGGGCTATCAACTGCGGTTTCCCACCTCGCATCCGTCGGCACATCCGCGGGTATTCTGCGCGGCCGGTGAGCTGTATGTGGGCTGGGTAGACCGGGTTTCTGATGCCAGGCGGCTCCTGGTGATCCAGGCGATCGGGAAGAAGGAGCCTGACCTCACCGTGGAGTATTCTGCCGCAACGAGAGATCCCGCACCAGCCCTCTCGGCCGGGGATCGGGTGCTGCATCTTTTGCTCGTGACCCGCGCCGGGGGAACGGATCGTCTGCTCTATCTGGACATACCGGCAGGGGAGTGGGCGGCGGTGGTCGCGGCCGAGGAGAGGGGGCGGAGTATCCTCGCGGCGTCCCAGATACTGGACCCCCAGATTCTGCCGGCGCCGGAGGGGGCCTTCACGGCCGTCTGCAGTGAGGCTGGGCCCCGGGGAGGCCTCAACGTGCGCATGAGTGAGATCCCGGCCGGTCCGCACCTGAACATGACTCCCACGTTACCCGGATCCCTGAGTCCTCAGCTGTTCCGGGACTCTCGCGGCCACATGCACCTGGTGTTTCTGACCATCAGGGGAGACACTTCGTATGATCTGCACTACATGAACACGCTCGATCCCGCCCGCATAACTCTCTGGAACGTGGTGGGTATCGACGAACATGACGTTCTGATCAGTTTTCTGAGCCGGTTCGCAACGGCGGCGGCCATGGCTGCGGTCACCCTGCTGCCCAATATTCTGTTCGTGATGGCAGGATCAGCCCTGCTGCTCGTGTTGGGAGGGCGAATCCGCGGCCGGGCCGCCCCGGTCCCGGCCGCGGTGCTGTCTCTTCTCGTTCTGGGCGTGCACCGGGTGGCCGGACGCTCCATCATCCATTTCACCGGTCAGGCGGTGGGGACGAGTGATGTTCTGGCTGCGGCGGTGATCGCCTCTGCCTGTCTGACCCTATACCTGGTATGGAAACGGGCAGAATGGAAAGGTGATGTGCTCGCGGTGGTGGTCATCTGTGCGCTGTGGCTTTTCTGGTTCATCCTCCTCACACTGGTCAGGGCCCAGGGGGTGGGGACATGAACCTCCTGGAGGGCTGGTCAGACCTGCTTCGCCTGCTGCTGCTCACTCTCGTCGGGTTCGTCGCGATGATCGGATATGTGATCCTGACGGTCAGGTGATCTCGTCTGCCGCGAGGGCCGGTGCGCACCGTCCGTCTTTCTCTTGATTGCCCGCGGGATGGAATGCCGAGCGGAAATTGCTGTCATACTAGCAGTGACAGCAATTTTCAGTTGAAGGGGCAGGGATCGATGGGTCAGGGAGAGTTTCGTCGAATTCCGCGTCACATCGGGGTGATTCCGGATGGCAACCGTCGGTGGGCCGAGAGCAACGGGATGGATAAGAAAGATGGGTACCGCTACGGGGTCGATGCTGGCTTCGAGATGTATCAGCTGTGCCGGGGCCTCGGGGTCGAGGAGCTGACTCTGTATGGGTTCACCCGGGACAACACCAAGCGTCCGGTCAGACAGCGTGAGGAGTTTCGCCGGGCGTGCGTGGAGGCAGTCATGCGGCTGGCCGGTGAGGACGCTGCGCTCAGGGTGATCGGTGACGACAGCTCGGAGATGTTTCCCCGAGAACTTGTCCAGTTCACCGAGCGCCGGGAGTTCGGCGCTGCTAACATCAAGGTCAACTTCCTGGTCAACTACGACTGGGCCTGGGATCTCAGCCACGCCTGGCGGAGCCGAGAGGGACCCTCCGCCGCGCGACCGGGGATTCTTCGGGGCATCGCCTCTGCCGACGTCTCCCGCATCGATCTGATCATCCGGTGGGGAGGCAGGCGGCGTCTGAGCGGATTCC
>JAWOBW010000233.1:0-7047 GCA_046484105.1 Bacillota bacterium | reverse complement strand
CCCGGAACCCGGAAAGGATGAGGAATCTCGGCTATGACGACGCAGACACGACCCTGCGCATAGCCCGTGGGCGAGTTATCGAACGGCCCAATGACTACAATTTCGTGGTCGATGCCGACGGACTGAGTGGGAACAGCGGCGGGCCCGTCGTCAACGAGCGCGGGGAACTGGTCGGCATAGTCCACGACGTGTACCCGCGAGAGGAGGGCAGGCGGCGACCCTGTCAGTTTGGAGGAGGGTTGATCTGCGTGAGTGCACACTCGGCGCTGGCCTGGCTGACCTGAGAGAAAGTGATCCTGATGTGCAACTGCGACATCCGCTTCGATTTCAGTTTCGCCGAAGATGCACTGAGTGCTCTACAGACTCGCACGCTCGACTCTGCTCTTCCCCGCCTCGCTCGCCTCGGGGCCGTCGACCACCTCAGACGCCACACGGATCGCTTCAGTGCGGACGAAGTGCCCGAGGGACTGGTCCTCGCGGCGGGGCTGTTGAGGCCTCTCGCGGAGCAGCCCGATCTACTACCCGGCATCCGCCGCACGGTGGGGGCGGCGCACGAATGCACCAGGCGCAGCGAGCAATGGAAGAGGGAGCTGTTGAGGCTACTGCCCGAGGGACACAGGTTCCGCCGGGCAACTCTCCACTTCACCCTGGGTTATGACCTCGGCGTTGTTTCGAATGGCCAGTCAGCATCGGTCAACCTCGCCCACCCGCACCTGCTGCAAAACCCCCGCCACGTGAAATACTTCATCATACACGAACTGCACCACGTGGGATTTCTAATGTATCGGGACCTGCAGCCAATCCGCGACATACGCTCCCGCGACGAACTGCGCCACCTGGTTGAGGGACTGACGCAACTGGAGGGATTGGGCACCTACGCTCCGTGGCGCCTGAGAGAGAAAGACGGGGCACTCACTGCCCACCGCGACTACGTAGCTTTGCTGGACCCGGAGCTGATGGAAAATCTCGAGGTCCAATTCTGGCGCCTGTACCGGAGCCTGGATCACCTGCCCGACGAGATGAACAGTGACGCGGTTATGCACCAGCTGGCCTCGTTCGGTGACCCGCAGAAACTGTTTCATCTGGTTGGCTGCCGCTTTGCCCGAAGAATACACCGTCTCTTTGGCCTCAGGAAACTGCGCACCACCATCCTCGATGGCCCTGCAGCATTCCTCCGGCTGGCACGGATGGGCGCCTCACCCTGATCCGCGTTTCAGCAGTGCTCTACTCCACTCTCATCCGCCCGGGTCGGGAAAACCCAGCCCATTGTCATTGTGGTCTTCCGCGGCCGTTGCCGCCAACGGAAAATCGCCGACACTCACTGGGAGTAAATCGGCGAAAATGGTGCCGAAGGTGGGATTCGAACCCACACGGGCAAAAGCCCACGGCGCCCTGAACACCGCGTGTCTGCCAGTTCCACCACTTCGGCATATCCTTATCCTAAGCGATTGTAGCACAGGGGCCAAAGATGATCAAGAGGGAAAATCACAGAGACAGAAGCCACAGGACCCCCCAGATCACCAGAAACACTGCGAGCACCAGGCCAAGGAAGGGAAAGATAATCTGGTATGAGGCAATTATGAAGGCGAGGACATCCTTCCAGTCGAACTCCACCGGCCCGTCCGCCCCCGCCGGCTCCTCCACCTCGGGAATGTCAGGGAGCTGATACACCCCCCTGTCTCTCAACACCTGCTCAGGGGATCGTCTTCTCCTGTTCTCGCCGCCCCTCTCATTCTCCTCCGCCACTGCATTCACTCCCTCTCAATCTGTTATTCCCCCGTACAGCCACCGGTAAACCCTGTGGCTGTTCAGAACCCTTCTCACGAACTCCCGCGTCTCCTCGGCGGGAATGCGATCCACCTCCTCCGGACAGCCGCTCCAGATGCCGTCCCGGATCCAGCCGCTCACCCTGGCCATTCCGCCGTTGTATGCCGCCACCGCCAGCGGCACGGAATCGAAACGGTCCAACAGGTGAGACAGGTACCAGGTCCCCATGTCCACATTTATGCCGGGATCGTGAAGATCCTCCAGGGCGAAATCCAGACCCATCTCGGAGGCGACCCACTCGGCCGTGTGCGGCATCAGCTGCATCAATCCCCTGGCTCCCCTCGGCGAGACCGCCTCCGTCCTGAAACGGCTCTCCTCGCGGATCACAGCCGCCACCAGGTGGGGACTCACCCCGTGGTCCGCGGCCGCAGTGCATATGGCGTCCAGATGCCGAAGGGGAAAGGCCACCCTGGTCACAAAGAGCGCCAGGAGGAACATCCCCATAACGACCAGGCCGAGCAGCAACCCGGCGCAGACCAGCCTCCGGCTACGCGAACCCATTATCCTTCATCCAGAGCTCCCAGATCTGGGCCAGGCGGCACGCGAGTGCATCCGGTGTGCCGGAATTGTCAATCACCAGGTCAGCCCTGCGAATCTTCTCCTGCAGGGGCATCTGGGCATCGATCCTCCGGTTGACCTCATCCTCACTGAGCCCGTCCCTCCGCATGACCCGCCGGACCTGCTGTTCGCGACGACACCAGACCACCCACACCTCGTCGCACATGTCCTCCAGGCCCTCTTCATACAGCAGGGGAATGTCGAGGATCACCACCCGCGCACCTTCGGTGGCCAGCTGCCGCAGACGGCATCCCATCTCCTCCAGTATCCCCGGGTGAGTTATCTCCTGCAGACGCTCGCGGGCGTCGGGATCGGAGAAGATTCGCTCCCCCAGCTTCCCCCGATCCAGTCTCCCGTCCGCATCCAGGACTGAATCGCCAAACTCGGCCACTGTGCGCTCGTACATGGGATGACCCGGTCTCATCAACTGATGTGAGATCTCATCACAGCTGATCACCGGAACCCTACCCCGGCGCAAGAAATCACCGACGGCGGTCTTGCCCGACCCAAGCCCGCCGGTCAGGCCGATGATGATCGGGTCGTCGGGATCACGATTCATCTTCCCGCCGGCCCGGAAGCCGGTCGAGGGAGCTCTCGCGGAAGCGCTTCTCCGAATAGGCCGTCAACCTCCACTTCCCATCGTCCCGCAGACGCACCGCCATCTCACCGGTGAAGGAGTACTTCTCCACCAGCATTCTCTGGCACTCCCTCATCTGCTTATCATCGTCGAACTCCAGCACAAACGAGAACATGTTCACCGGGCGAAATCGACGCCCGTCCCTCACCCCCATCTAGTTCTGACAACCCGGGCAGTAGTGAGTGCCCCGTCCCCCCAGGACCGTCCGTTCAATGAGCTCGGCGCAACGGGGGCACTTCCGGCCGGCCCTTCCGTAAACCTGAAGATGACGGCCGTTCTCTCCCTCGCGACCCTGCCCGTCGCGGAAGGCTGCGAAGGTGGTTCCCCGGCGGCCGATGGCCCCACCCAACACCTCCCGGACGCTGTGAAATAGACTACTCCACTCATCGTCCCCGAGAGAAGAAGCCCGTCGAGTCGGACTGATACCGGCGCAGAACAGGGCCTCATCGACGTAGATGTTGCCCAGCCCGGCAACCCTCGTCTGATCCAGCAGCCGGCACTTGATCGGCGACCGGCTCTGTCCCAGCAGGTCCGCCAACCCCCCGGCATCAAGCTCCGGATCGAGGGCGTCGGTACCCACCCGGTCACCCAGCGCGCGCGAGACATCCGCCTCGGGCCAGGCTATCCATCGGCCGAAGCGTCGCGGGGCACGGTAGCAGAGTGTCGCCCCGTCGTTCAGCCCCCACACCACATGAGTGTGCATATCTATCGGAGCACTGCCGTCCGGGTAGTGAACCATGGTGCCCGACATGCCGAAATGCACCGCCCACCCCCGGCTGCAGTCCAGCTGAATCAACAGGTACTTCCCCTTGCGGCCGAGCCCGGTGATTTCCGCTCCGACGCTGAACTCTGCGGGATCCGCAGCCTGGTCGATCTCGAGAATTTCGGGGCGGGAGAATTTGGCCCGGGCCACTGTGGTGCCGACCACATGCGGCATCAGACTCCGTCTGACGGTCTCCACTTCCGGAAGCTCGGGCATCAGTCCGCCGGCTCCCTCAATGGACGCATGTCATACCAATTCGGGCCCACCTTGAGATCCACCTTCAGCGGGACATCAAGGGTCGTCGATCTCTCCATGACCTCCCGGGCCACGCGACAGAGATCGCAGACCTGTGACTCCTTCACTTCCCAGATCAGCTCGTCATGCACCTGCAGCAGCAGCCGGCAGCAGATCCCGGCCTCCCGGATGGCCTTCGAGACGTCGATCATCGCCTTCTTGATAATGTCCGCCGCCGTCCCCTGTATGGGGGTGTTCAGGGCCGCCCTCTCCGCGAATCTTCGCCGGTGCCACACCCGGTCGTTTATCTCCGGGAGATGCCGAATCCGCCCCATGAGAGTGCGGACGTATCCCTCGCTCCGGGCTTCCGAGATGATTCGGCTGAAGTACTCCCGGACCCCCGGAAGGCGGTCCAGGTAATCATCGATGTATTTCTGCGACTCGGCCGGATCGATGTCCAGGCTCCTGGACAGGCCATAGCCGCTGATGCCGTATATGATGCCGAAGTTGACCGCCTTGGCCGCCGACCGCATCTCACTCGTCACCTCATCCGGCGTCACCCCGAAGACCTCCGCGGCGGTCCTTCGGTGAATGTCCTCTCCCCGCCTGAAGGCCTCGATCAGCTTCTCGTCCCGGGAGAAGTGAGCCAGTATTCGGAGCTCAATCTGCGAGTAGTCGGCCGCCACCAATCTCCAGCCCGCCTCCGCCTGAAAGGCGCGCCTCAGCTGCCGGCCCTCCTCATCGCGGACCGGGATATTCTGGAGGTTCGGATCGACGCTGGACAGCCGGCCCGTCGCCGTCACGCACTGCGTGAACGTGGTGTGGATCCGGCCCGTCGGCGGATCGATCTGCTTCAGGAGGCCGGACACGTACGTACCCCTGAGCTTGACCAGATTCCTGTACTGCAGCACCAGCCGCGGAAGCTCGTGCTCGGAGGCCAGCTGCCCCAGCACTTCCGAGTCGGTGGAGGGGCCGGTCTTGGTCCTCTTGATCACTTCCAGTCCCAGCTTGTCGAAGAGAATGCCCCCCAGTTGCTTGGGGGAGTTGATGTTGAATTCCTCCCCCGCCCCGGCAAATATCCCCCGCCGGATGTCGGCAATGCGAGTATCAATCTCCTCACCCTGCCTCCTGAGAATCTCCCCATCGACTCTTATTCCACAACGCTGCATGGCGGCCAGGATGGGTATGAGGGGAATCTCGATATCAGAGAACAACGATCCCAGCCCGGCGGCGTCGAGCTCCGCCTCGAGAACCGAGGCCAGCTGCTCCATGGCCTCCAGTCGCGCCGAACCGACATTGAGGAGGTGCTCACCATCCTCTCCCGGTTCCAGTTCCCCCCGGGCGGGAACTGCCAACCCCAGGTAGCCGTATCCCAGACCGTCCAGGGCATATGAGGAACGGGCAGGGTCAAGCAGGTAGGCGGCGATCTTGATGTCAAACAGGTCCGACTGAACTCCCCCGAGTCCAGACCAGACGAATAGCCGCTTGAACCCGTGACCAACTATGCGTCCACCTCTGACGGCCGCGATGCTATTCAACAGGGCCCGAATGCGATCGTCTCTTCGCCCGTCGCTGTTGTCCACCGCGCAGGCACATCCGGAGGAGGGGGCATTCACGGCGAAATACGACGGTCCCGATCGATGATCCTCTCCTTCCGGAAACGCCCAGTCGAGCACCAGCTCATCGCCGTCGTCCACCTCGGACAGTACCTCGTCATCCCCCAGAAGCTGCAGCGAGACCTCCGTCTCCATCTCGCTGACCGGCCTGGGAACACCGTCAAGCCCGAGTCTGCTCACTATGCTGCCGAAACCCAGGCGCCTGAGGATCTCCCCCAGCTCCCGGTCGGCTCGCTGGCCCACGCGGCAGTCTTCCGGCGATACCTCCACCGGGATGTCACACCTGATGGTGGCCAGTTCCCTGCTCAGTAGGGCCAGTTCGGCGTTCTCTCGCAACGACTGGGGCAGCTTCTTGCCCCAGACCCGGTCAATGTTCCGCAGGGTCTCCTCCAGCGTGCCGAATTCCCGCAGCAGGCGGATCCCAGTCTTCTCTCCCACCCCGGGCACCCCGGGGATATTGTCGGATGAGTCGCCCATGAGCCCCTTGAGATCGGCAATGCGATCCGGCGGCAGTTCGAATTTCTCCTCGACTCTCTCGCGATCGTACAGGTCCATCTCAGTGATGCCCCGTCGCGTGAGCAGGACTTCGACACGGGGCGCGACCAGCTGCAGGAAGTCCCGGTCCCCGGTGACTATGAGCACATCCCGGCCCTCGGCGGCAAACCGGGCCGCCACGGTGCCGATGACGTCGTCCGCCTCCACTCCCTCGATCTCCAGGCTGTGAACTCCCAGTGCCGACAGGATCTTCCTGACGTGGTCAAACTGGGAGCGCAGGTCCTCAGGCATGTCCGGTCGGTGTCCCTTGTATTCCGGATACTTTTCCAGCCGGTACTCGGGCCTTCCCGTGTCAAAGGCGACGGCCATGTATCCGGGCTGGTAATCATCGATGAGACGCAGAAGCATGTTCGTGAAACCGTAGGTCGCATTGGTGGGTTCTCCGCCGGGGCCGGTGAGACCCCTAATGGCATAGAATGCGCGGTACATGAGGCCGGTGCCGTCCACCATGATCGCAAGTTCGTCACTTCTGTCAAACAACCCGCCACCCAATGTCCTCACCCCCGGAGCCAATTCCGGTATCCATTGTACACGTTGGAGGAAATTCGCGCATCCCGCTCAGCGGGGATGGGTGGCTCTGCGCACCGTCAACCACGCGAGGGCCACCAGGGCACTCGCGAAAAAGAGGTGAGGAAGATGACCTGCCGCCCACAGGAGAGATGCGTTGACCTGGGCTCCGAAATTGACCAAGGAGGTGGAGGCGGCCGTCTGCAGCTGCCGTGCGAGGGGACCTCCCGTCTCGCTGCGTGCGCGCGGCATGCGGAGCATCTCGTACTCCGGTTCAACCTGCGGGGGCAGCGGGACGGAAGACAGTGTGACCTTCATCATGACGCCGGCAACATCACCGGTAGCGGGAG
>JAWOBW010000213.1:0-3442 GCA_046484105.1 Bacillota bacterium | reverse complement strand
ACCACGCCCTTCAGCCCGGACAGGGTAGTGTACCCCACGGCCGGGCTGAAGGGCGTGGTGTGGACGGATGTACTGCAGTTCTGCATCCTGGCTCCCGGCTTTCTGCTGATCCTGCCCTTCGTCATGGGGGCGGTCGGGGGCTGGGGGAACATGGCGACCAGTCTGTCCTCCACGCACACGAATTTCTTCGGCGTCGGCGCCAACCAGATCCTGGTGTGGCTGTTTGCAGTTGGTCCCGGCGTAACTCTCGCCACGTACACCTGGACGCGGATACTGGCGGCCAAGGACGAGGCGACGGCGCGGAAGGGAATGATCGGGTCACTGCTAGTGGGCATACCGTGGTACTGCATTCCCATCATCCTGGGTATGGTGGCCGCCGTGAAGTTTCCCGGCCTGGAGGATTCCCAGCAGGCGATTCCCATGATAATAACGCAGATGCTGCACCCCGTCGCCGGGGCGTTGCTGCTCACGGCGTTCCTCGCCGTGCTGATGTCCTCCTCCGACTCGATTCTCATCTACGGTTCCACCACGTTCACCAGGGACCTGTACCAGGCCTACATGAATCCCAAGGCATCTGAGAAGCAGCTGGTGTACATCGGGCGCCTCGTCACGGCGTTGATGGGACTGTTCGCCCTGGGATGGGCCCTGTGGATGCCGGTGATCATGCCTATCTGGACCCTGGGCTATGCGGTGCTGTCGGGCGCACTGTTCGCACCCGTGTGGCTCGGAATGCTGTCGAGGTGGGCGACTCCCGATGCATCCTTCTGGTCCATGCTCATATGCGCGGCCATATACAGCGTCGGTCACTTCACGAAGCCGTGGGGGCTCGATCCCATCTTCTACGTGCTGCCGCTGTCCATAATCCTGATGTATATACTGAGCCAGTACACGCCGAAGACGCCGAGAGAGAAGATGGAGAAGTTCCTGTCCGGGGAGGCCGCAGGCGACTGAGCCAACCGGAGGAGCTTCCCACGAGTTGACGTCATATGGTCAGGTCACTGCGGGGGCGCGGGATGCCCCCGCGGTGACCTTTGGCGGGATGCTCCTCACAATCCCCGCCTTCCCGACGCAGTTGAGTCTCACAACAGCGCCAGGGTGGCAAACATTATCGCCATGCCGACGAGAATTCCGGCGCTGGCCCGATCTGGACTTGCCGTCTTGTGCGCGAGAGGGAGGAGTTCATGTATGCTCACAAAGATCATGATTCCCGCCACAAAGGCCAGGGATAGATTTGTGAACTCCGGGGTGAGGAGATTTCTGAAGATCAGGAGTGTCGCCAGAGCCCCTACGGGTTCGGCCAGGCCGGAGCCGAGGGCGTACAGGAATGCCGTCATCCGATCTCCCGTGGCGTAGTAGATGGGTACGGCCACGCAGATTCCCTCGGGGATGTTGTGTAGTGCGATGGCCACGGCCATCACCACTCCGAGTTGAGGATTATGCACGGCCGACAGGAAGACGATCACTCCCTCGGGGAAGTTGTGAAGGAACATCCCCAGGGCGGTCAGGAGCCCCGCCTCGAGTATTTCGGATTCATCATCGTCTGCGCCGGGCTGTGAATGAGAGGCAAATCCCGCCTTTTCGGCGAGGTAGTGATGCGGAATCAGCAGGTCCAGCAGGTACATGGCCAGGATCCCGGCGAAGAAGGCAAGGTTGGCGCGGACGAATCCGGAGGCCTCAACTGCCTCCTGCAGAAGTTCCGCGAAGGATATGTAGATCATCACACCTGCGGCGAAGCCTATGAAGATGCTGAGGTGAGACCTGTCGAGATCCGGGACGATGAAGGTCAGCAGTCCGCCCAGACCGGCGGACAGGCCTGCCAGCAGGGTCAGGACGAGGGGTACGAGGTAGGTATCCATTGGATTTCCTTTCGCTGTGAAGATTGCCGCGGGCATCTTCTCCCTGTCAGTCCGTCGGGCTGGTGTTCACCGTCGTGGGCGGAAAATCCTGCACTGCAGACTGGTCCCACCTGTGCAGAATCCACTCCATACCGTTATGATACAATGTCTTCAGGTTTGGGCCTACGCCGAAAGGTCAGTATAAACCTGCTCCGTCCTGCAGATATGACCATCAGCAGTTGGGACGGTCGGGTGAGATGGGAGTGAAGATACGTGAGCAAACGGGTGATAATCGTCGGTGGAGTGGCAGGTGGTGCCAGCACAGCCGCGCGTCTGCGGCGGCTGAATGAGGATGCGGAAATCATTATGCTCGAGCGTGACGAGTACATATCCTTCGCCAACTGTGGACTCCCCTACTACATAGGCAATGTGATCGAGGACAGAAACAAGCTGCTGGTACAGACCCCGGAGGCCATGCGGGCCAGGTTCAACATCGACGTCAGGGTGCTGAACGAAGTGACGGAGATTCGACCCCGGCAGCACACGGTGGTGGTCCACGACATTGCCGGGGACCGGTTCTACGAGGAGCGATATGACAAGCTGGTGCTGTCTCCGGGCGCCAACCCGGTGAAACCGCCCATCCCGGGAATTGACAGTGACAGGGTGTTCGTCATCAGGAACATACCGGACACCGACCGCATTCAGGAGTGTATAGAGAGCCGGAATGCTCAGACGGCCGTCGTGATCGGCGGGGGATTCATTGGCCTGGAGATGGCGGAGAACCTCCGACACCGCGGGATGCAGGTGTCGATCGTCGAGATGCTGGACCAGGTGATGCCGACCCTGGACCGGGAGATGGCGGCGATTGTTCACCAACACCTTCGCGAAAACGGTGTGCAGCTGCACCTGGAGGAGAGGGTGACCGGGTTCAGGGACGGGGGAAACGGTATAGCTGTGCTGCTTCAGGGTGGCGAGGAGCTGAACGCGGATTTCGCCGTCCTGTCCATCGGGGTCAGACCGAACGCAGACCTGGCGGCCGCGGCCGGTCTGGAAATTGGCCCGACGGGCGGCATCCGGGTCGACGAGTATCTGCAGACGTCGGATCCCGACATCTACGCCCTGGGGGATGCGGTGCAGGTGAGGGATTTCGTCAGCGGCGAGCCGGCGTTGATTCCCCTGGCCGGTCCGGCCAACAAGCAGGGCAGGATTGTGGCTGACAACATCGCCGGTCGTCGGGAAACCTACAGGGGAACCCAGGGCACCAGCATCCTCAAGGTCTTTGACCTGATCATCGCCACCACAGGTGCCAGCTCCAGGAGTCTGGAGAATCGGGGCCAGCGGTTTCTCTCCTCGGTGATACACTCGGACTGTCACGCCGGATATTACCCGGGAGCCAGGCCCGTGAGCATCAAGCTGCTCTTCGGAGAGGACGGCGGACTCTTCGGTGCTCAGGTTGTCGGATATGAGGGTGTTGACAAGAGGATTGACGTGCTGGCGACCGCCCTGCGCTATCGAAAGACTGTCTTCGATCTTCAGGAGCTGGAGCTGGCATATGCTCCGCCGTTTTCGTCGGGTAAGGATCCGGTGAACATCGCCGGATATGTGGC
>JAWOBW010000209.1:0-8647 GCA_046484105.1 Bacillota bacterium | reverse complement strand
CGCGCCGACCACTCCCATAATGATGGAGTACAGTATGGCGGTCAGTATCAGATCCTCGTCCCATCCCCTCTTTCTGATTTCCCGGAGCATATACCACATGCCCACGGCCATGGAAAGAGCGATCAGGAACCCGTACCAACGCACGCCAAAGCTGCCTATTTGAAAAATGAAAGGATTTGGATTCTCAATATACACTGATAGTCCCCCCCTGAGCCCGAGATCAGCCCTTCCACCGCACCCTCTCAGCTGACTCGCCTGCCGCCACCCACCGCTTCTGTGCTGCATGCGGGACGGAGCCCTTCAGGCGGCCCGGCAGCGTCTTCTCTGTATCATGCATATCACAGATCTCGAAGGATACCAAGCCCGCCGCGGCAAAGTCCGCCGGCATGTCCGCACCTCCGTCCGGGACCGGGCTCGGGCCGCAGGTGAACCGAACTACGATTTCCCCCGTACACCAGATCCATTCGGGGTCAGCCGAATGCTGCAGGGAATGGCTGGACCGCAGCATTTTCAGGCCGTGGACACGCGGACCGGGGTATCACGCCGCGGGGTGCTCGCGCCCAGGTCGCCCCGCTCCGCGAGAGACTCACCTCCGCCGGCCCTCACCTGCTCCGCAATCCTTCTCTCTGTTCAGCACCAGTTCCGGCCTCACCACCAGCGCGGAATGCAGTTCACTCTGGGTGCTGCGCCAGCTGGGCCTGACATCCTCCAGCAGCCGGGCCACCCCGGTCACAGACACCCGATCCTGAACATACCCGGCGAAGAGGTGGTAGTAGCCCAGGGCGGCGATCCGCCTCGCGGCCATGCGGCAGCCGCTGCCGTACTTCCCGCCGGCGCAGCCGGCCATGCCGCACAACACTGCTCCGGCGTTCAGCAAGTACCTGAGCAGTTCCGGCTGACGCTGAACCTCGGGGGCGCGCGCGGCGCCGATTACCACCGGAGTGAAGCCCGACCGCGCGATCTCACCCATAACCCGCGCCATCTGCTTAAGGTCGCACTTCCCGGGCAGCTGCACGAACACATCCGAATCGCCCCAGACCTGCGTCCGGTCGAAAGCCGGTCTGGCCAGGTCGACGGCGGTGCGCCTGCGCACTGACAGACCCAGATCCAGGGCGGATATCGCCTCCCTGTACTGTGCGAACCTGGTCTCACTGCAGACTAGAACGAGATCGGTGAAGCCCTCGGAAGCCGCCCACACCAGCGAGGTCAGTCCATCCTCCAGGTCTGCAGGTCGAACCCAGAGGTCGACGTACCCGTTCATGGGCCGAGCAATACACTCTCGGCCTTCAGCACCCAGTTCGGATCCATCAACAGCGCCCGGCCGATGCCGACGAAGTCAATGCCCTCGCGCGAGACAATGTCCTCGGCCGTGGTGGCATTGATGATCCCCCCGGTGACCACGATGGGAACACTCGTCCCCACGCTCCTCTTTATGCCGACGGCCAGGGGCAGGAAATAACCCTCCTCGGTTCGATCATCTGGTCTTGACCCCCCCAGACCGCCCGAAACGTCAATGACATCGACGCCCGCCTCCACCAGACTCACCGCGAAGTCTCCGGTTTCATCCACGGTCAGCCCGCCCTCCATGAGGTCATCGGCCCCCAGCCGATAGTAGAGCAGCGCCTCCTCGCCAATCGCATCCCGCACAGAGCGGACGACCTCCAGCGGAAAACGTCCGCGCCCGGCCAGATCTTTTCCGTACTCGTCGGTCCTATCATTGGTGAGCGGGGAGAGGAACTGATTCAGCAGGTACCCGTGGGCCCCGTGAATCTCGACCCCGTCGAATCCAGCCTGTATGCACATCGCCGCGGCGTCGGCGAACGCGGTCTTCAATTCTTCCAGCTGATCCTCGTCCAGGGGGGTGGGGGCAGCCATCTGGCGCCCGGGAAGAACAGCACTGCCCGCGCCCCAGATAGTGCCGTCCTCCTCGCCCAGACCGGCTGCTCCGGCGTGGGTGAGCTGGATCACCGCCCGGGCCCCGGCATTCGTGATCACCCCGGCCAGGTCTCCAAGCCCCGGCGCAAGGGCCGCGCAGTGGGCCCCCAGCTGCCGGTCATCGACCCTTCCATCCCTGCGCACGTACGAATGCTCGACGATGATGGTCCCCACCCCGGCCTCGGCCCGACGGCGGTAGTGATCCGTGATAAAGTCTGTGACCTCCCCGCTGTCCGTCGCTCGGTTGTTGGCCATGGGCGGCATGACAACCCTGTTTTTGAACACCCTGCCTCTGACCTTCACGGCATTGAGTAGTTCAGACATGCGAATCTCACCTCAGCTTTCTTCTGGCCCGTTCGGTGAACGGTCCTTTCTCGACGCAGTACCTCTGATGCGTACCATCCCCTATCTTCTCCGAGTGATCCCGGGCACTGACGGAGAAGGTGAGACGACGCCCGTCTACCTCCGTCAGTTCCGCCCGCGCCCTGACCGGCGCCCCCGGCGGAGTCGCCGCCAGGTGCCGCACCTCGACAGATGTTCCCACCGTGATCCAGCCCCGGGGCAGTGCATCGTCGACTGCGGCCACCGCGGCTCTCTCCATGAGCGCGATCATCGCCGGGGTGGCGTACACATCCAGGGAACCACTGCCCCGGCTGCCGGCCAGATCCGCCTCAGTCACAACCTCCTCAATCTCAGCCGATCTCCCCACCTTCAGGTGACGCCGCGCATCCTTCATCCCGGACACCCCCTAGAAATCACGCAGAGAGGCCTCGATCCGGTCGAGAGCCGTCTCGACGATGTCTCTGCCCAGTTCCCAGCTGGCCTGAGACGCGTCGCCGAGCGCGCCGTTCGCGGTCATCTCATCAAAGGTCGCCGCCCGGCTGATGATATCCCGCTCCGCCAGCTGCTCCGGGGACATGATGACGTCTCCCGGCACCCGATCCTCCTTCACCGCCCAGGGTGCCAGATACATCGCCTGGGACATCTCTCCCTCGCACGCGTGACCGTAGGTCGCTGACTTGACCCGCTCGCTGATCACATCCTTCGCCACGTAGGTGAACGAGCTCCAGGCGGCCTGCACATCCGGATAATCCGCCTTGATCTTACCCATCAGGAGGGTCAGGGCGGGACGGTTTCCGCCGTGACCGTTGGCGAAGAAGAACTTGCGGAATCCATGCTGGTAAAGGCTGTCGACAATATCCTCTAATACGGCGAGAAAAGTCTCCGGCTGCACAGTGATGCTCCCGGGGAAATTCATGTGATGAGGGGAAATGCCGTATGAGACCACTGGTATGGCCACCGCCCGCGGGTAGAGACGCTCCGCCAGGCGCTTCACGAATCCCTCGGCCCGGCCTGAATCGACGCCAAAAGTCCCATTGGGACCATGCTGCTCCGTCGAACCGACGGGAATCAACACCAGGTCCAGCCCCTCCTCCATCCTCTCCTCGAGTTCAACCCAGCTCATGCGGTTGAGAATGAGCGACTTGGCTTCTCTCTCTTCACATCCCATGATAGACACCTCCCATGTTACTCTTCCAAGCCCGGGGCAATAATCCTCCCTGGCGCGAAGACGAGACCGACCCCCGGCCCGACCTCTGACTGGGGCGGCAAACTGAAGTCAGAAACCTCGCCGCCCGTCGCATTGTCACCCTCATTTTGCTGTGATATACTATAGCGAATGTTTAGTCAGCCGAAATTGTCGGCGGTAGAAATGTTTGACGGGTTCCGGGAGAGAGGACTGGAATCATGGCATCAGACGAGACACCGGAATCGTCGTCCCCTGGGAAAAAGGCCGCCCGCGACCTCACCTCGATGGACCTGCGTACCAGCGTGATGACGTTGGCCTTCCCCGCAGCCATGCGAACCGGTCTCCAGAGCGTCATAGAAATGGTCTCATTAATGATTGTGGGAAGCCTCGGTGCCGAGGCAATCGCCGCCGTGGGCGTTGCGAAGCGCCTGGTAATGGTGGCCACTGCCGTCCTTCAGGCGCTGTCCGTGGGAGCGACCGCCACCGTTGCCCGCCTGATCGGGGCCAAGGACGAGGCCGGTGCCCGCCGGGTCGTCAACCAGGTTGTTCTCTTCGCCCTGGTCATCGGCATCTGCATAGCAGTGGCCGGCAATCTCTTCGCCTCATCAGTCATGCGGGGGATGATGGCCCTCCAGGAGACCCCGGACGCGGAGGTGGTGCGACAGGGAGCCGCCTACCTGCGCATTCTCTCCAGCTCCTACGTGGTGGCGGTGATGCTGTTCATGGCCAACGCCCTGTTCCAGGGCGCCGGCGACATGAAGACACCTCTCTTTCTAATGACCTCTATCAACATCGTAAACGTCGTCTGCGCCTACGTCTTCGTGCACGGGATCGGACCGTTTCCCGCCATGGGCGTGGCTGGCGCGGGCCTGGCCGCAGCCGTGGCCCGGGGAGGCGGGGGGCTGGCTGCCCTGTGGATCCTGGCCTCCAACCGTTCGGTGATCGGAATGGATACCAGGCGGCTATTCAGGATCGACTGGGAACTGCTCAGGGCAGTGATACAGGTGGGAATCCCGGCAGCCGTCGAGAATTTCATTCGCCAGGGTTCGCAAATACTGTATACCATGATCATAGCCGGCCTGGGCACCGCCGCAATGGCCGCCAACTCGATTGCCATGAGCATTCAGTCGCTGGCCTTCATGCCCGGATTCGGCTTCAGCCTGGCTGCCACTGCCCTGGTGGGACAGAATCTGGGCGCCCGGCAACCCTCTCGCGCGGAAAAATCCGGGTACACCTCCCTGCGATATGCCATGATCGTTTCCTGCCTGATGGGCGTTCTATTCCTGGTGGCTCCCGGACTCATCACGCGTCTGTACACAGACGACCCGGAAGTCATAGCCCTAACTGTCATGTGCCTCCGGATCATTGCCATATCCATGCCGTCGCTGGCCATGGTCATGGTGTTCTCGGGAGGGCTCCGCGGAGCCGGCGACACGCGCTTCGTCATGCTCTCCACCCTCGTGGGAAACTGGGGCATCCGCCTGCTGGGTTCATATCTTCTGGGCATGCGGCTGGGCATGGGACTGGCAGGGGTGTGGATTGCCATGGCCGGCGATCAGATCGGTAGGGGTTTCCTGCTGCTGGCCCGATTCCGTCGTGGCCGCTGGAAGGGCATTGAGCTTTTCCGCCCCGGAGGAAAGAAGGCCTCCGGACCAGACGTCCGTTTCCACACCGCACCGGCCACGGGAAGCGGGTCTGACACCGGGCCGGCGGGGACAGAGGATGGACTGAAATGACCACGACCACCGAATTCCCGCAAGCGGACCGTGTCAGCACATCGGGACAGGAAGAAGGGACCAGACCGTGACTTCGGACGAAGAAGCAGAATCCATAGACGAGGACCAGACCGGCACCGGACCCGACCTGACCACTGCAGATCTCAAGACCCACGTCCTGCGCCTCGCCTTCCCCGGATCCATGCGAATGGGCCTTCAGAGCCTCATCGAAATGGTCTCCCTCATGATCGTGGGTAGCCTCGGCGCCGAGGCGATCGCCGCAGTGGGAGTGGGCAAACGCGTGGTGCAGCTGGCCACGGCCGTGCTGCAGGCCCTTTCCGTGGGCGCAACGGCCACCGTTGCCAGATCCATCGGCGCCAACGATCGCGCGCGAGCCCAGAAGGTGGTCAGCCAGGTGATTCTCTTCGCCCTCATCATCGGCCTGTGTATCACGCTCACCGGGGTGACGCTCGCGCCCACCATCATGAGGGGCATGATGGCCCTGCAGGAAGAGCCGGACGATGAAGTTGTGCGACTGGGCTCCATCTACCTCCGCATTCTCTCCAGTTCGTACGTGGTGGCCGTGGTTCTCTTCATGTCCAATGCCCTGTTTCAGGGCGCTGGCGACATGAAAACCCCCCTGCTGCTGATGACTTACATGAACGTCGTCAATGTCGTCTGCGCATACGTCCTGGTCCACGGCCTGGGCCCGTTCCCCGCCATGGGGGTGGCCGGGGCAGGACTGGCGGCAGCTCTGGCCCGGGGCAGCGCCGGACTGATCGCCCTGTGGATCCTGGCTACGGGCAGGTCTGTCATATCCATGGACCTGAGACGCATCTTCACCATCGACTGGAATCTGCTCAGGACGGTGGTCAACATCGGCATACCGGCCGCCATTGAGAACTTCATTCGTCGCGGGTCGCAGATCATGTACACCATGATCATCGCCGGTATGGGAACAGCTGCCATGGCGGCCAATTCCATCGCCATGAGCATTCAGTCCCTGGCCTTCATGCCCGGCTTCGGTTTCGGCCTTGCCGCCACCGCCCTGGTGGGACAGAACCTCGGCGCCCAACAACCCGACCGGGCAGAGAGATCCGGTTACATCTCCGCGAAATTCGCCGTGGCGATATCCTGCCTGATGAGTGTCCTCTTCGCATTCGCACCGCAGCTGGTCATCCACCTGTACACCGACGATGCCGAGGTAATCTCCCTGACCGTCACCTGTCTGCGAATCATCGCGGTGGCCCTGCCCTCTCTCGCCCTCATCCAGGTATTCTCCGGGGGGCTGCGCGGCGCCGGTGACACCCGCTACGTCATGTTCTCCACCCTGTTGGGGAACTGGGGTATCCGCCTCCTGGGATCGTATCTGCTCGGAATGCGCCTGGGCATGGGTCTGGCCGGCGTATGGATCGCGATGGCCTGCGACCAGATAGGAAGGGGCTTTCTACTCATGGTGCGTTTTCGCCGGGGCCAGTGGAAAAAGATCAGGCTCTTCTTCGGAGGGGGGCATCGACCGCCTCGCTCTCACAGACATCCCGGGGCAGCGATTTCTCACTCGGCAACCGGTAGTCGGCCGGCCTCCGCCGCCAATCATGACAATGGTCTTACATAGCGGCATGATGTCGAAAGATGACAGGAATTCCGCCGACCGGCAGCGAAGGGAAGGGCAGTCTGTTTGCACCAATGAAAAAACACTCTGGCAGGAGGCGTTTCAATGAGGCATCGTCACGGCTACCCCCGGCTGATCACCATCACTGCCCTCGTCATCGCAACCATTCTGGCCCCACAAAGTGCAATCGCTGCCGAACCTCTTCCGTCCGCGGGTTTCTCTGACACCCGCGGGCACTGGGCATGCGACACCATCGAGCTCCTTCACAGTACTGGGGTGGTATCACCCCTGTCCGGGGACCGCTTCGGACCGGACCAACCCATGACCCGTCTGGACTTCGCCAGCTGGGTGGTTCGATCCCTCGGCGAGGAACCGTCGCAGGCCGAGGTCGATTTTGACGACGCCGGCGCGATTCCCGCCGCGGCTCGCGGTGAGGTGGCGCGGGCGGTCGAGCTGGAGCTAATCGAGGGATACCCCGACGGCACCTTCAGGCCGGCGGACACCGTCACCCGCGTCCAGATGGCGACAATCCTCGGCCGCGTCCTGATGACACTGGGTGTCCCCGCACAGACCAGGTTCTTCGGACTCTTTCGCGACGGCGATCAGATACCCGACTGGGCGCTGCCGGCGGCGGCAGCGGTGAGACAGGAGCTGGTCATCGGGCGGGCGACCTATCCGGAGCGGGTCTTCGCACCAGCAGACCCGATCACCAGAGCCGAGGCGGCCACCATGTTGGAGCGATTCATCAATCAGCTCGAGGAGCTGGACAGTTCGGGCATCTTCGCCCCACCGTCCCCGGACCATTCTCCCCTCCACCAGTACCTGGTGGCGGGATGGTACATGGGAACAGACGCTGCCAGGGGCGAATCGTATCAGTCGATGTCCCGATTTGGATCCCGCGTCAATATGGTGATCATGTCCTCTGGATACGGGTTCACCTTTGACGACAAGGGAGAACTGCAGTTGACCGGCTATGACAGCCCATTTCTGTTTTCTGAGGCCAGCAAACGGGATGATCAGACCGTTCTCGTGCGAATCACCAACAGCTTTGACTCGACCGTCTCCGACCGAATTCTGAACGATCGTCGCAACTCAAGAAAGGCCATGGAGGCGATCAGGCAGGCTCTGGGGCGGGGGTACGACGGGGTAAACATCGACTTCGAGAATGTCAGCCCCGGCGACCGGCGGGCCCTGAATGACTTCATGACCCTCCTCTGGCGGGAGCTGTCGGGCGACTACATCATAACAATGGCGGTGCCGGCCAAGACAGTTGACAACCCGCAACACGGCTGGTCCGGGGCCTTCGACTACGCGACGCTGGGCCGCTGTGTTCACTACCTCATGCCCATGGCCTACGACTTCCATTGGGGTACGGGGGCACCGGGTTCCGTGGCACCCATAGGCTGGACAGAGAACGTGGTGAGGTACACTCTCTCCGTCGTGCCGGAGGAGAAAGTGCTCCTGGGTGCACCCTTTTACGGCTACGACTGGGAAGACATCGACGAACCCCACCGGGCCAGGTCCGTGTGGTGGCCGGAGGCGGTGAGTCAGGCGCAGCAGCACGGGGCCACCATCGAGTGGTCGGAGGAAGATCGAACCCCGTTCTACCGGTACATCACCGGGGACGGAGTCAGGCGGATCGTCCACTTCGAGAATGAACACAGTCTTCGCGCCAGGTTGTCGCTGGTGACGGAATACAACCTGGCCGGAGTGGCCTTCTGGAGGCTGGGCCAGCAGGCACCCGAAGCGTGGCCTGTCATACGCGAGGTTCTGGACTGAAATGATGGAAAACCGCCAACCCCTCCCCCCCGGCCGGGTCCGCTCACGCGGCGGACCCGGCCGGGTGTTTCGGTCGCT
>JAWOBW010000192.1:0-4523 GCA_046484105.1 Bacillota bacterium | reverse complement strand
CCGGGGGCGCTCCTGAAGGCCCCCCAGGGCTTCGAGAAGGTGGTAGAATTTATTGCCCGCCCCGAAGAAGTGGGGGGATTCCCAGCACACGAAGGAGCAGTCGGTGAGCACCACCAGGTCAAGTTCAGCCGCCCGGGTCAGAACCTCGAGCACGGGCTCCGAGTTGAGATGCATTCCCGACATGCTCGGATATATCTTGATACCCCGAAAACCCAGCTGATGCCTGATGCGTTCCATTTCCGGGATCACGGCCTCCGCGTCCGATAGGGGAACGGAACCGAAGCCCAGGAGGCGGTCGGGGGACTCAGCGACGACAGCCGCGACCTCGTCATTGATGTCGCGGCATCCAAACCGTGTATCCGCCAGGCCGAAGATGATCGAGCGCTTCACCCCGAGGCGCTGGGCCTCGCTCAGGTAGCGTTCGAACAGCCCGCGGCTTTCACGGATACCCTCGATCCTGGGCAGTATGACATCCCTGATGTAACCGGAGCTGTCAGAGGATGATACGTAATGATCGAGGTGCTGCACATACTCTCCGGTGAAGTAGTGGACGTGGCAGTCTATCGTCATGGTGATGAGTCCCTCCTGTATCCCTGCAGTCAGTGATTCTAGATCTTCAATTGGGAATCCTGCGGGACGTGATCCCTGACCGGAGCCGGGGAAGGGGTTTCCCTTGACACGGACCATAGCATCCGCAAACAATATTCGTAAGGATAGTATAGGGAAAGGGGCGGTCCGATGAGTCGAAGGGAGATCATCTACACGCTGGATTACCTCTTCTCGGGTGTGGGACGGCACCTGACTAACGTCAGGCGTGCATTCCGCGAGTTTGACATCACGGGCCCCGAATACTATCTCCTGCACCTCCTGGCTGTGCAGGGCCCGCTCAACATAACTCGGATTGCCCATGATCTCGCCCTGACCCAGGCCACTGCATCGAACGTGGTGAACGCCGCTCGACGTAGGGGTCTGGTCACCAAGTCGAAGGATCCGGAAGACGGGAGAGTCACCAGGGTCAGTCTTACCGGCGATGGGGAGGATATCCTGTCCTACGTTAGGGAGAAACGGCTGCAACGGCTGGAGAGTGTGCTGGCGGTGCTATCTACAGATGAGCTGGAGGAGCTGGCCCGGATGTTCTCCAGGATGAAGGACGGTATGGCGGCGAAGGAGAGGGCTGCCGACGACCGGCTGGACGGAAGCTCACTTCGGGAGGGATCCTAGCTCGGCATGGCCATGCGTCCTCGTTCAGCAAGACCCAGAGGGCTTACGGACGGAGCCATAGTGCCGGCTCTGCTTCTTCTCTCCTGGCCCATAGTCCTCAGTAACCTGCTTCAGACCGCCTACAACATTGCAGATACCTTCTGGCTGGGCAGGCTGGGAGATCACGCGGTGGCAGCCATTTCCGTCAGCTTTCCCATCATATTTCTCTTCATCTCCCTCGGGGCCGGTCTGACCATCGCGGGCACTGCCCTGGTCGCCCAGTATATCGGTGCGGAAAGGGAGGCGGACGCCAACTACATCGCCTCTCAGACCGTGGGTTTCGTCTTCGTCCTGGCCGTCATCCTCAGCTTCCTGGGCTACTGGTTCTGCGAACACGTGGTTAGCCTCATGGGTCCCGAGCCCGACGTGTTTGCCGATGCCGTGGTGAGTGAACCGGGGCGGATGCGGCGCGTGCAGCATATGCGATACAATGGTCATCAGTTGATGAGCTCATGGTGGGGGTTGACTCAGTACAGCCCCCACCTGTTATTTGCGGGGGAGGTGTGATGGCACCCCAGGAACGGGGATGTGAACTTGCCCCGGTCACTTTGCCGTCTACTCCGGCCCGGACCGTTGACCAGCTGGGTCGGGGTGGGGAAAGATCGAGAGACGATCTGGTGATGATAATCTAGTTAGGAGGAATTCGCAATGACAGAAGCACTGTTCGAGAAGGCCAGGGAGCTGGGAGCGGCCATGAGGGACACCGAGGAGTTTCAGAAGCTGGCCGCCGCCGAGGAGAACATGAACCGGGACCTGGAAGCTCAGGCTCTCCTGAGGGATATCCAGGAAGCAGAGCAGACTCTGCACAAGCTGCAGCAGTCGGGGCTGCAGCCGACACAGGAACAGATGCAGGAGTTCCAGGGCAAGCGGGAGCAGATGAGTCAGAACGCGGCGGTGTCGAGGTTCATGCAGGCGCAGGCCGAGTTCACCGCGGTGGTCCAGGAAGTCAACGGGGCCATCAGTGAGGGCATGAAAGGCGAGGATGCAGACGAGTGAGGTCTGGCCTCGGGGGTGGCCGCGCCGGTCGCCCGCCGCGCTGCGGTGAACCGGAGCGGTCGCCCCCCGGAGCCGAACTGAGGTCTGTTACTGGGTCAGCAGCGGGACTGTTCCCCCGGTGTTGATCCCGCCCCACCGGAGGTACCCTGATCCTGCATGTGCCGGTGCAGCCTGGCGGTCCCCTCCAGGTCCACCCGGCCCCCGGACGTGACGACACCGTAAAGCTTCTCTGCTCCTTCCTCGGAGATTCTTCCCTCGAGGACATCTGCCAGGACCAGCTGGGGATCTCGCTTCAGGGGATCACCCCGGCCACCCGCTCCCGGAGTGCGAATGCTGACCACCTGCCCGGGCTTGAGACGCACGGTGTGCTTTCCGGGTATCACCCGCTGCCCGGTCGTCTCGGGATCGAGGATGTCCACCCCCGGCTGCCCTTCTCCCCCGCCGAACAGGCCGTAGGGTCGGGTCTTTCTGCGTTCCGCCAGCAGGGTGAAGGTTGCATCGTCCCCCAGTATCCTGTAGTCGCGTCTGATGCCCAGTCCCCCGCGGAACTGGCCGGGCCCGGCCGAGTCCGGGATTAGGGAGTAGTGGGTGATGATGAATGGGTATGCCAGCTCTATGGCCTCCACCGGGGTGTTCATGGTGTTGGTCATGTGGCAGTGGATGCCGTCAATCCCGTCTGCGTGCGCGCGGGCGCCGAATCCGCCCCCGATGGTTTCGTAGTAGGCGTAGGGGACGGCCGGGTCGCGGCGCCTGTCCATCCCCCCTATCCCGACGTTGCACATCTGTCCGTTGCATGCGGCGATGACGCGCTCGGGAAGAGCGTCCCTGAAGGCGCCGATGAGAACGTCACAGAGCCTCTGCGCCGTCTCGAGGTTTCCACCCACCACCGCCGCCGGCGGGTTCGGGTTCACCACCGTGCCTCGCGGGGCACGGATCACTATGGGCCGGTAGCATCCCTCGTTCGGGGGAATGGAGGGATCTGTCAGGCACCTGAGTACGTAGAATATGGTCCCGGCAGTGATCGCCTCGGTGGTGTTGATCGGGCCGAGCGTCTGGGGGGCACTGCCGGAGAAGTCGAAGGTGATGTCCGAGCCCCGCACGGTGACCGCGGCCCTCAGCTGCACGCGCTCCGGCGACACGCCGTCGTCGTCCATCAGATCGCTGAAGCTGTAGGTGCCGTCGGGGATCTGTTCTATCTCGTGGCGCATGCGCCTCTCCGAGTACTGGATCAGCTCCTCTATGGCCGATTCCACCGTCTCCGGTCCGTACCTGTCGTACAGCTCCTCCAGCCGCGTCCTGCCCTTCTCGTTGGCGGCCATCTGCGCCCTCAGATCGCCGGTGCGTTCCTCCGGCGTGCGGACGTTGGCCCTGAGCAGCTCCATGATCGCCCGGTTCAGGCGGCCGCCCTCATAGAGCTTGAGAGGAGGTATGATGAATCCCTCCTGGTAGATCTCCGTGCTCTTCCCCGAGATGCTGCCCGGCACCGCGCCGCCGACATCCGCGTGGTGGGCGCGGTTGGCGGCGAAGCCCCGCAGCTTCCCACCCCAGAATATGGGAGTGATCAGGGTTATGTCGGGGAGGTGATTGCCTCCCCGGTGGGGGTCGTTGCCGATGACCACGTCGCCGGGAGTCCACGAGTCGTCGGGGAAGGTGGCCACCGCCTCCCGGACCGAGTAGATCATTGCTCCCAGGTGACCCGGCTGCATGGGGTAGTCGGCCTGGGCGATTATGCGGCAGCTGGCGTCAAACAGGGCGGTGGAACAGTCCTCTCGCTCCTTGATGTTGGGCGAGTAGCCGGTCTTGCGCAGCGTCATTCCCATCTCCTCGGTTATGGCGATGAAGGAATTCCGCAGCACCTGGAGGGATATGGGGTCGATGGCGCCGTCGCTGGCCGGGACTGAGTGCTCGCGAACCGTCTCGCTGGTGGCGATCAGGTTGCCGGCGGGGTTGCACGTCACGGAAAAGCCCGGGGGCACGAGGGTGGTCGAGACCGCCTCCTGTATTATGGCGGGACCGGCTACCTCGCAGCCGGGCTGCAGGTCCTCCCGCGAGAATATCGGGGTGTTGACGTATTCTTCCCCCGGGAAGTAAACGCGGCGGCGGCTGCGCGGCAGGGGGCGGACCGGCTCCGATGGGCCGTCGGACCGCTTCAGTCGCGGCCTGCGCACCGCGCCCATGGCGGACAGGCGCAGATTGACCAGCTGAACCGGTTCCTCCGGGGCGGAGTGCCCGTAGGTCTGGTGATGGGCGCGGTGAAACTGCTCGGC
>JAWOBW010000036.1:0-8054 GCA_046484105.1 Bacillota bacterium | reverse complement strand
TGCACCCGCGGGTCTACGGCCGCGACGTGACGCCTGACCTTCTCGACGATGTCGTCCGTCTTCTGATCGGCGACCATGCGAACGTCAATGCGGCACTCGGCAGAGGCGGGGATGATGGTCTTGCTGCCCGGACCGACGTAGCCGGAGCGGATTCCGCTGATGTTGAAGTAAGGCCTAAGCATGATGCGTTCGTAGTACTCCTGCTGGGAATACTCCACCCGGGGGACGCCCATGGTCCGGCCGAACTCAACCGGATCGTAGGGAAGCTGGGATATCATCTTCCGCTCGATCTCGGTTATCGGGCGGACGTCGTCGTAGAATCCGTCAACGTGCACGCCGCCGGAGGGATCAACCATGGAGGCGAGGACGTGGGTCAACATCCACACCGGATTGGGCACCACACCGCCCTTGTTGCCGGAGTGATTGTCACGGTCCGCGCCCTCGGCGATAAGGGTGATGCCCACCACGCCCCGGTTGCCCAGGGATATGACCGGGTCTCCCGAGGGATGCAGCCCCCCGTCCGATATGTAGACCAGGTTGCAGCGGAGTCGATCACGGTGCTCCTGGACGAAATGACCGAGATTGCGGGAGCCGCACTCCTCTTCTCCCTCGAAGACGAACTTGATGTTCACCGGCACGCGGCCGGCCACTTTCTTCCAGGCGTCGGCCGCGAAGATGTGGGCGGTCAGCTGCCCCTTATTGTCTCCGGTGCCCCGACCGTACAGGCGACCGTTCCGGACTGTGGGTTCGAAGGGCGGGCTGTGCCAGAGATCCAGCGGGTCGGGCGGCTGCACGTCGTAGTGTCCGTAACAGAGCAGCGTGAAGGCGTCGGGGTCCTCTATGAGCTCACCGTAGACCACCGGCTGCCCGGGCGTGGGGATAACCTCCGAGGGAATGCCCCTGTCGGCCATCAGCTGGGCGAGAAGATGGGCGCACTCCTTCACCCCCTCGTCGTGGGCGCTGATGCTGGGTTGGGCCACCAGGATGCACAGATCTTCCAGATGGGACTCGCTTCTTTCGTCAATCAGGCGGTGTACTCTCTCGAGTGCTCCGGAATCGGGCATGCCAATCTTCCTTTCAATGATCGATGGGGGCGGTGCGGCTCAGCCGTTTTCCGCCTCGGAGCACAGCTGCAGCAGCTCCCGCTCCCGCGCGGGATCCATGCCGGCTTTCCACTGGTGATGGGGTTCGCGCAACAGCCAGTCCAACACGTTGCGGGCGGTGTCGGCGAGGGGGCGGAAGGTCAGAGCGGCGTTCAGGGCGCGTTGGCAGTTGGCCTGCATGATCCCGGGTTCCGCCTCCGGCAGCCAGAGGGGGAGCTCGGTCCACGGGCGGACGCCGCTTTCGAGCAGCAGCAGCTCGTCCACCTCGGTGAAGCTGGCCCGGCTCCCGCTTACTGACCGGCAGGTCCGGAGCAGCTCGATCATGGTCATCGGCTCCCTCGGCCCGGTGGCGTTGTAGGTGCCGGTGCGACCATCCTCGACCATGCGCAGAATCCAGCCGGCGAGGTCGCGGGCGTCTATGAACTGGACTTTTCGCTGGAAACTGCCGGGAACCAGCACCTCCCCGCCCTGAGACACCCGGTGAGGCCAGTAGGTGAAGCGGTCGGAGGGATCATGGGGGCCGACGATGAGGCCGGGCCTGATTATGAGGGAGGGACCGGAGAACACTTCCCGGACCACCTCCTCGCACAGGGCCTTGAGAGGTCCGTAGTGGGCCTGAACATCCTCGATCGATTCATCCTCCATTTTCGCCACGGGTGCGTCCTCGTCAATTCCCGGCTCGGTGAGGTCACGGTAGACGGAAATGCTGGATATGAAAGTGTAGTGGTCGCAGGTTTCCGCCGCCACTCGCGCTGAGTCGGCCACCACGCGGGGGAAGTAACCGCTGGTGTCGATGACTGCATCCCAGCGTCGTCCGGCGAGCAGATGCACATCTGCATCGCGGTCTCCCCGCACCGTCTCCACTTCGGGGTACAGGTCCGGATTGCTCAGGCCGCGGTTGAACAGGGTGAGTTCGTGTCCCCCCTTGAGGGCAAGATCCACCAGGTGACGTCCCAGAAACACAGTACCTCCCAGAATCAGAAGCTTCATCCCGACATCCCCCTCCGCGAACTCCAGGCGCAGTTTCGCCGGAAGCGCTATAATGGTGCCGACGGTTTAAGTGAAGTCGTCCCTTGTGACCATGTTAGCAGAACAGGTCTTCAGGTGTCGATTGACAGGCGATGGGAGGTGAAAGGGACGCAGCTGACGCAAACGAGGATTCAATCTTGACTCTTACATAATGGAGTGGAATCATGTATATGTGATGCTCAGCTATTTCGCGGAGCGATCACCTGAGGAGGTGGGAGAATTGAGCCGCAGCGGTACGGCGAAGAGAGGGGACTCATCCGGAAGGCCCGGTCCCCCGGGGGCGAGGGGAGGGCCGGGCGGGAGGCGCCAGACGCCCATCATACCCCTGCTGGGGCGACTGGCCGGCTATCTCAGACCTCACTGGCTCCCGATCGCGGGAGTGTTGACGGCGGTACTGGCATCCACGGCCCTGGCCCTGGTGCCCCCGTGGTTGATCCGCTATGGAATAGACGAACTGATCCTGGGAGGACAGCCGGGAAGGCTTTGGGTCCTCGCCCTGGTGATGGTCGGCCTGTCGCTTCTGCAGGGAATGATCGATTTCATCACCAGGTACGGCAGTGAGTATGTGGCCCAGAACGCAATTCACGACATCAGAAGCAGGCTCTATGCTCATCTCAACCGCCTGTCGTTTTCCTTCTACGACCGGTCGCGCACCGGCGAGATCATGTCGCGGGTGACCGCGGACGCCGACGCGCTCAGGCAGTTCCTGTCCAACGCCTGCGTCTTCATTTCCGGTAACCTGCTGACGATCCTGGGCATCCTGGTGGTCATGCTCACCTGGGAGATCCGCCTCGCCCTTCTGTATCTTCTGATGATTCCCGCCATGGCGCACGGCATGAAAGCCTACGCCACGCGGGTGCGGCCGATCTTCGGGCGGGCGCGGAGGAAGCTGGCCGAACTGACCCGGACGGTGCAGGAGGACCTGGTCGGCATAGAGGTGGTCAAGCTCTTCGGCCGGGAAGAGGATGAGATGGCCCGCTTCGACGAGGTGAACCGGGAGTATGTCGACATCAACGTGTTCGCCGCGCGCGTGGCCGGCAAGTGGATGCCGTACGTGCACTTCCTCATGGGGGTGGGGACAGCCCTGGTGGTCTGGTACGGGGGGAGACTGGTGATGCAGGATATGGTGTCCCTCGGAACCCTGGCGGGATTCGTCGGCTACATCGCCCTCCTCATGCGTCCCATCAGACAGACCGGGATGATGATCAACTTCGCCTCGCAGTCGGCCGCCGCGGCCGAGAGGATCTTCGAGGTGCTCGACATGACGCCGGAAGTCCGCGACCGTCCCGGCGCCCGGGTTCTGCCCCCGGTTCAGGGGCGGGTGGAATACCGCGGATTGACCTTCTCCTATGAGAAGGGTAGGCCGGTCCTGCACGACGTGGATCTGGTCGCCGAGCCCGGTGAAACCGTGGCGGTGGTCGGACCCACCGGATCCGGCAAGACCACCCTCATTCACCTGCTGCCCCGCTTCTACGATCCGGATTCGGGGCAGATATGCGTCGACGGGCACAACATAGCCGATGTCACGGTGGAGAGCCTACGCCGGCAGATAGGAATCGCCCTGCAGCACACGTTCCTCTTCGCCGCCTCCATCAGGGAGAACATCTCGTACGGACGGCCGGATGCCCCCACCCGGGAGATCATCGAGTGTGCCAGGGTGGCCCAGATCCACGACTTCATATCCTCTCTGCCCCTGGGCTATGAGACTCCGGTGGGTGAACGGGGAGTTACCCTCTCTGGGGGGCAGAGGCAGCGCCTGGCCATAGCCCGAGTGCTTCTGACCGATCCCAGAATTCTCATCCTGGATGAGCCGACATCGAGTGTGGATGCGGAGACGGAGGAGAGGATGCAGCTGGCCCTTTCGGGAGTGATGGAGGGGCGCACCTCCTTCGTTATCGCCCATCGTCTGTGGACCATCCGGGAGGCTGATCAGATCGTGGTCATGCGGGACGGGAGAATAGCGGAGCGGGGCACTCACGAGGAGCTGCTCGCAGCCGGCGGCCCGTACAGTGAGGTTTACGGCATTGCCGGCGACCGCGAAGATGAAAGGGCTGGTGATTGATCGTGCACGGCGGATTTCGTGGCCGGATGATGTCGGCGGAAGAGACAGACTACAACCTGACCCAACTGGACCGGCGCACGATCGGGTTCTTTCTCGGATACGTCCGACCCCACCTGTGGACCCTTCTGGGGGCCTTTGGGGCCATGCTCGTCGTCACGCTTACCACACTGGCAGGACCGTACCTGAGCAAGATCGCCATCGATGACTACATACTGCAGGGAGACCTGGCCGGCCTCAACCTGGTCTTCGCAGTGATGCTCCTGACCTACGGATTGTTCTGGCTGTCCTCGTACTGGCAGACCTACCTGTCCAGCTGGATGGGTCAGCGAATTGTCGGTTCCATCCGAACCGATCTGTACGGTCACCTGCAGAGGCTGTCGATGGACTTCTTCAACCACAGGCAGACCGGCGATGTGATGTCGCGCGTTACCCACGACGTCAACACCCTGTCCGAACTGGTGACCACCGGCCTGCTGAGGTTGGTCAACGACCTGCTCACCCTGGTGGGCATAGTGGTGATACTGGTTACCCTGAACCTGCGGCTGGCGCTGATCACCTTCGTGACCATTCCCATCATCTACCTGGCCATCTCCCACCTGGGCAGGCGCATGCGCCTGGCCTACCGGGACGTGCAGCAGCGTCTCGCCGATCTGAATGCCGACGTGGAGCAGAACCTCTCCGGCATCCGCGTGGTGCAGGCCCTGAACCGGGAGGCGATCAACACGGGAGAGTTTGACCGGTTGAGCTGGGCAAACCTGAAGGCAAACCTGAGGGCGGTCTCGGTCTTCGCCCTGCTCTTTCCCACCATGACGTTCTCCCGCGTGCTGGGAGAGGCACTGGTGCTCTGGTACGGAGGATGGGGGGTGTTCCACGGGGTCCTGACCCTGGGAGTACTGGTGGCCTTCCTCGGTTACGTGCGCCAGTTCTTCGCCCCGCTCGCCGATCTCAGCCAGGTGTATAACACCCTGCAGGTGGCGGGGGCCGGTCTCGACCGGATCTGGGAGTACATGTCCATCGAGCCCGCCGTTCGGGAACCGGAAGACCCGGTGCGTCCGGAGGAGGGATTCAGGGGAGGACTGAGCTTCCGGGAGGTCTCCTTCGCCTACGGGGATGAGCCGGTGATACGCCATCTCAACCTGGAGGTGGAGGCGGGGGAGGTATTTGCCCTGGTCGGATCCACCGGTGCGGGCAAGACCACCGTAGCCAACCTTCTCGCGCGGCTGTATGATGTCGACGAGGGAAGCGTCGCCATCGACGGCGTGGACCTGCGGCAGATAGCCCTGAAAGACCTCAGAGACCTGGTTGCGGTGGTGCCGCAGAACGTGTTCCTCTTCGACCAGTCGATCCGCGAGAACATCCGCTACGGCTCTCCCGGCGCCACCGACGAGGAGGTCGAGGATGCCGCGCGCCGCGTGGGTGCCCACGACATAATCAGCAGCCTCCCCGAAGGATATGATACTCAGGTGGGAGAGGGTGGCATGCGGCTGTCCGGCGGACAGAGACAGCTGGTCTCCTTCGTGCGGGCCCTGCTGGCCGATCCCGCGATACTGATTCTCGACGAGGCCACGTCGAGCGTCGACGCCTACACGGAGATGATCCTACAGGAGGCGATGGAGGAGCTGCTGAGTGGACGCACGGCCATCATCATCGCCCACCGCTTCACCACCCTGAGGAAGGCGGACCGGATAGGGGTGATGGACGGGGGCGTACTGGTCGCCACGGGAACGCACGAGGAGCTGATGGATAGCTGCGACATATACCGCGAGCTGTTTGAGAAGCAGAAGATCGACGTGGCCTGAACCGAAGCAGCACAGCGAAGGTGGGGGATTCAATTGCAGTTCATGTACGCACTGACCGTCGCGGCCGTCCTGTTGTCATCCATCCGCGACTGGAAGAGGACGGTTCGGGCTTTCAGGATGGCCGGGAAAAAGCTGCTCAATATTCTTCCCACCTTCCTGTACATGCTCATACTGGTGTCCATCACGCTGACCTTCATCTCCGACGAGTTGATAATGCGGCACATCGGCGGCGGGGGTCTTGTGCCGATGCTGACGGCGGCAGCCATAGGCACGGTGACCATGATGCCCGGTTTCGTCGCCTTTCCCCTCTGCGGCATACTGCTGCAGAAGGGCGTGTCCTACATGACCCTGGCGGCCTTCACCACCATCCTCATGATGGTGGGCGTTGAGAGCTGGCCGGTTGAACGCAAGTTCCTCGGTCTGAAGGCCGCGCTCCTACACAACTTTGTTCAAAACATGGCCATCGCACTGCTGGTCGCCCTCGGCATCGGGCTGGCCTTCGGGGAGTTGATGTAGATGAAGATCAGGCCCGGGTACATCTTCATAGCCGCATACCTGCTCTTCCTCGTCATCTCGACGGCCGCCGGTTTCGCCCCGGGCAGGGCCGTGGCCGGCACCTTCATCAGCTACGCCCGGGGCATGGCCGCAGTGCTGCCCTGTGCCTTCATCCTGATCGGTCTCTTCGAGGTCTGGGTGGACCGCGAGACGGTAAAGAGAAGCTTCGGTCGCCAGTCGGGTCCCCTCGGCTACCTGTGGGCCCTGCTGCTGTCGATGACCACGGTGGGAGGAAGCTACGTGGCCTTTCCCGTGGCGCACGCCCTGTACGGCAAGGGCGCCACCTACAATATACTTCTCACCTACCTGGGAGCCGCCACCATCCTGCGCGTGCCCATGACCACCTTCGAACTGTCCTTTTTGGGCCCCAAGTTCACTCTCCTGCGCCTGTTCCTGTCCCTGCCCCTCCTGATCCTCAGCTCGGCCATCCTGGGAAGGTATCTGGAGCGGATCAGCTACCATCTGCCCGACCTGTCGACGGATGACGACGCGGGTGATTCATGAGATCTCTGAGGACTGGGCATAGGCCACCTCGTCTGCGGGGCCTCCGAATCCTCGCCGCGGTGCTCCCGTTCGCCCCAGAACCGGGCGAATATGCCAAATCGAAACATCGATTCACAGGATAAATGAGTGAGACGTCGAAACATGAAGAAAGAGGGTGAAGAGGTGCCCTCAGGGAGAGTCAACGAGGGGGGAAATGAGAATGAGCTGCGAGGAGTCAACGACCCGCGCCAGGGTAGGGGAGAAGGCGCCGGATTTCGAGGCGGACGCGTTTGTGCGGGGCGGCTTCAGCAAGGTGAGACTGTCGGACTACCTGGGCAAGTGGGTGGTGCTCTGCTTCTACCCGGGAGATTTCACCTTCGTCTGACCAACGGAACTGGCGTCAGTTGGCGCCAAGTATGATGAACTGCAGGAACTGGGTGCTGAGGTGCTGTCCTGCAGCGTCGACAGCCGCTTCACCCACAAGATATGGCAGGAGCAGGAGCTGTCGAAGATGGTCTCCGGGGGAGTGCCCTTCCCCATGCTTTCCGACACCGGGGGACGCATCGGGCGTCTTTACGGGGTTCACAACGAGAGGGAGGGTGTGAACATCCGCGGCAGGTTCCTGCTCGACCCTGACGGCGTGATTCAGGCCATGGAGGTGCTCACCCCACCAGTGGGACGCAACTTCGAGGAGCTGATTCGTCAGCTGAGGGCCTTCCAGCACGTGAGAAAGACGGGCGAACCCACCCCGGCCGGCTGGCAGCCCGGGAAGAAGACGCTGAAGCCCGGCCCCGACCTGGTCGGCAGGGTGTGGGAGGTCTGGAAGATAGGCGAATAGACATTGCGCCAGGGCGGGGATCTCCCCGCCCCGGTCGCCCGTGTGCCCAGCATGTTTGCTGAGCCGATGGGCTGCAAGAAGCCCTATCGCCTAACCAGCGGGAAGATAACCTGAAGGCAAGGGCGTCACTGGCAACGGTGGGGTCTGAAGGAAGCCGTAGGGGGAACTCGGAACGTAGCGTGAGC
>JAWOBW010000164.1:0-12477 GCA_046484105.1 Bacillota bacterium | reverse complement strand
GGCCTTTCGTCTGGAGCAGCCGGGTGGACAGCGGGTGACCGAACACTCGCCGCACGCCTGCAGTACCTGTAGGGCCTCCCGTATTTCCTGCCGCCGCCTCCGCAGCTGCTGCATCCGCTCTTCCAGGTGGGCCATCTGGGTGTGCAGGACTTGACGACTGTATTCCAGCTGTTCCTCCTTCTCCTCTCCGGGTTCGGGGCTCAGGATGGAGCGCAGCTCGGCCAGAGTGAATCCCAACTCCTTGAAAGTGGCTATCACCCGCAGGCGGTGCAGATCCTCGGCGCTGTACAGGCGGTACCCCCCGTCATCAGACTCGGTCGGACGCAGAAGCTCGAGTTCCTCGTAATAGCGCAGGGTGCGCGTACTCACCCCGGTACGCTCGGCGGCCTCCCCTATGCGAAATAGCCGTTCACCATCACTTGACTCCGTCATGTGGCATCAACCCTCGATCCCGATGTATGTGGATTCTACCACACACCTTACGTTAACGTAAAGGTTATTTCCCGGATCTTCTTCCTGCACCGCTCCCATCAGGCCAAGCGACGGAACGGACGGAAATCTGAGATGCTCATTGCCACCACCAGTCTTCCTGACTGCGCTCTTCCTCGCCGACAAGGTGCGAGTGTTGCTTTATGTGGCACACCTGAGACCAGCGGTACCGACGTAGTCCACCACCGCCCCCCGGGCGAGTCGCCGAGTCCCCGGTCAGCCTTGTGATGGTCTGCATCATGGTATGGCCTGCCGACGCACGTCGTCGCGGAAGGAAATGCCTGGCCCATGACCCATATGGACTGAGACCACGAACACACCTTTCCGCGTCAGTCCACCTCTCGCCACTGCCGCTCAATGTCAGCCCCGCCTCCCCTGCAGCTGCCCGGTGACCTTCCTCATCACCGAGGATAGCCTGCTGGACCTGAAGTGACTGTCTCGTTCGACCGGGAGTCCCAGGGGCCCACGGACAGATTCCAGTTCACTGAGTGAGAAGTACCCCAGCTCCGGGTAGTGGCCGACGACGTAGCCAAAGCACGTGTCATCACCGTCAAATTCCAGCACGTACCAGCTCCAGGTAGAGTCGGGAGTGAAAAACCTGGCGTGAACCAGCGGATCTTGTTGGCCTTCGGTGGCATACAAATCGGGAATCTGTTCAACCAGTTCTTCAGTCAGCAGATTCACCGTAACCCTCCTCCCGTCGGCCAGGTTGCTTCCAGGTTCTACCATTCTACCCCATCAGGTGTTCCTGTCAACCCCCTGTTCTCGGTTGGGCAGCAGGACAGGCGATGGGGGCGCAGTCACCCTCGATGGGCTAAGCAGATGGATGATCCGGGAATGCGGCCCGGCGCGGGTGCAACCGGATTCGAGGGACAGGTGGGGCCAGACGGCCTGATTCACCGTGGCATTCAGAACGGCGAGAGGATATTGTCGCGGTGAGATTGTCGATGCGGGACACACGAACCTGGTTGAGGTCAGTGGCGCCGCCCCCAGAGGGATATCGCCGGCTCCCTCGGCAGCTGTAGCTGGCCGCAAGGTCACCGACGGCACCTTCAACCCTCGCTTCCCCTGCCCGGCAGACCGACTCGTCATCGGGCGCCCACCGGGTGGGCATCTGCACAACGGCACGCGATCACGACAACTGGTCTGCCGGGGCCGGCCCGGATGATGTGCACTTAGTCTCTCAGATGCTGTCGAGCAGCTTGATCGAGTAACCCGGATCGCGGAACATGGCCAGTATATCCTGGCCGGTGAGCGGCCGCACCACCTCGACATCGGGAATGAGCAGCACAGGTGAGCTGGTGGAAACGGTGATGGTCTGTTCCGGGCGCAGACCGCAGTCACCGGTCAACGGCTCCGTAGCCGGACCGGCAACCCGCCAGCGCATGAGCCCCTCGTCAATGCCCGCCCTCACCAGGAAGCCGCTGAGCGTCCCGCCCAGGCGTCCCCGCTCGATTACCCGCGCCTGGCCGATAATGACCTTGAATACTCCGCTGACGCCGGATCGACCTCCCATCGCCCTGGTGATGAAGAGGCCGCGCTCAATCGATCCGATGAGTGATTCCGGGTCGACGTCGTTGCCCAGCAGGCTGGTGTTGGCCATGCGTGCCATGCCGGGAACCCTGAAGGAACCGCGCCGCCCGTGTCCGTTGGGCGGTACGCCCAAGGCCAGGGCCGTGCCGCGGTCATGCATCATCTGGCGCAGGACCCCTTCCTCTATGAGGACACTGCGTCTGGAGGGAACGCCCTCATCGTCGAATCTGTAGCCGCCGACCACGCCAGGCGTGGTGGGATCCTCCACGACGGTGATCTTGTCCGATGTCACCTGCTGCCCCATCCTGGATGACATCACGCTGCTGGCCCCGTGTCGGGCCTCCAGGGTGTGCCCCAACCCCTCGTGAACTACGGCAGTGGCGGCGATGCCATCCCATACGGTGTCGTACCTGCCAGGTTCCGGGTATGGTGTTCCCAGCGACTCGGCGGCGGTTGCCAGAGCCTCCTCGCCGGCCCGCAGCAGACTCACCCTGATGGCATCGGCGGAGGAATCCGCAGGGCGACAGGGCACGGCACCCAGAGAAGCGGCCCCGTCACATTCCATGAGCACAGCCACCAGTCCGAAGCTGCTGCTGCGCGTGTCTCTGGCCGCCGCGTAACCCGAACTCGCACACGCCACCTGCTGCGCCCAGCTTTCAAACATCATCATGCAAGTGAGCCCGGGCATGTCCGCCATGAGTGCATCCCGCACGTCGCCGGTCAGTTCGATCAGCTCACACGGGGGCGGCCACCGAGCACTCGCGGCATCGAAATCGCCCAGATCGGTCCCGCCCCATGCCTCTCTGGCAAGGTCGCTGAGGCCCTGCCTCATCGTCTCATCTTCAATGGTACCGTAAAAACCCAGATCACCGGCCTGATCGACCCACGCAAGACACGGGGTCTCTGAATATGAACCGTCAGGTCGGGCCAACGCCGAACCGGCAGTCGTGAGGGACACCGACGATCCCGCCAGTTCAATGCGCCCGGCCGCCGGTTCGCCACCCGGGACGCACACCAATCTGATGCCGGAACGAGCTTCGGTGAAAACTGATGCCACGCTGTCCGGGCGCAGACCCTCCGCCTGCTCGAGGATGCTCGGGTAATGATCCACGTGCATCAACCTCCTTCTGTGGCCCCTCCTTGACCCCTGCACTCCCATGGTGGCAGCGAGGGAAGAACATGTCAACTGCACCCATAGGCAACAGGGCCGGCGAGTGAGGAAGCACGGACCGGAACCCAGATGATTGACACCGAGAGAAACGACGTGACGGGGACCTGCGGTCCGCAGGTGAGCCGGGGCTAGAACCCTGGTCTGGACGTGGGATCAGTATGAAAAACCACTCACTTCTGGGGTCATACCCCGGACAGACTGCCGGGGTCCGATCCGGCCGACGACCGAGTCACGGGGCGATTGACTCGCCGGAAAGGACTGAACGGCGCGTCCCTCGTTCACCTGCTCGACCTGAGGTACCTCTGGGTCCAGGGACACGGGGGGATGCACCTGCCGCAGATCGTGTGGGCTGAACCCAGAAAGGCGGACTGCCGCTCGGCAAATGCATTGCAGGCGTGCGCGTCCAGCAGATCCTCGCGGCCGCGGCCGACACTCCAGTTCTCACCCGTGGGGGCAGCGGCGGGACACTTCTTCACACACAGGGTACAACTCTCGCAACGGGAATGATCAACCGCCTGCCCCGTCTCTAGCGACGCATCCGTCAATATGGTCCCCAGGCGGACAGCCGAACCGTACTCCTCTGTTATGAGCAGGGCGTTCTTGCCGATCCAGCCCAGCCCGGCGCGGGTTGCCACCGTCTTGTGCGGCAGCGGAGTGCTCAGAGTCTCCGAGTCGAAGTCCATGCCGGTGGGCGGCAGTGGAACCGCACGGTACCCGCCAGATCGAAGCACACCCGCCACCCGGCGAGAAAGGGTTGCCAGGAGATCATTCACCCGCTCATATTCCTCAACATACGCCAGGGAGGGACCGTCCCCAATGCCGGCCACAATCTCCGGATCAAGGGCGACTGCAACGGACACTCCGCAGATCATGAACTGACGCGGCCGCTGCGGCAATTGACTGAGGTCGGCAAATCCCACCAGGACAGCTCCGGCATTCACGGCCGACTTCCGCAGTTTCATCTCAAGTCTTCCCACAATTATCACTACCCCCCCATCCCATCTGATGAGTCGTCAGTCCATTCCCGTCTTCCGGCTCAACCGCACTGCGGGGACGGATTCGGCCTGAGGTCACTGGCACAGGGTGAGCCCGTCTGGAAAGTGGAACCCGCCTGCAGGTGACTGACGAACTGACTGGCGCATCCAACCTGAGAATACCTCGTGACCGCTGCAGATTTCAATCTGCAGGGTCGACCGCCCGGGACACATACCACCCTGGAGTCGACTGAGGGTTCAGGTCCCAGATGGCCATTGACATGTAGAGGGCAAACGCGCTCCTGTGCTCCCCCTTGCTCAACGTCACGTCACATGCTAGTATCAGTTCAGGTGAATATGCTCTCGAAGGGGAGTAGCCAGGGTCAGTTGCTGGACCCTCGACCGACGTCAACCCGGTACATGCCCGTCTGTCGAGCTCAAGGCGAGTAGGCGAGACCTTCGGACCACTCGGTGGTTCGAGGGTCTCTTACTTTTGGCAGGAGGAAAGCGCAATGGAATATCGTCTTTTTTCCGGATTGAGTCAGTTCACTGTACAGCACGCCATCATGCTGATCATAGCTGGAACACTTCTGTACCTGGCAATCAAGAAAGGCTACGAACCCATGCTGCTTCTTCCCATCGGCTTCGGCACCTTCCTGGTCAACATACCCCTTTCAGCGGCCGGGGCCCCGGATGGATGGTTGGGTCTCATCTACCGAGCCGGCATCACCACCGAACTCTTTCCCATCCTCATTTTCATAGGCATCGGAGCGATGATTGATTTCGGACCTCTTCTCAGCCAGCCGGTGACTGCCCTGCTCGGTCTTGCCGCCCAGCTGGGCATCTTCGCAACTGCATTGATGGCATTGGGCGTGGGTTTCTCCGTGGGCGAGGCCGTCTCAATTGGAATCATCGGTGCCGCGGACGGTCCCACCGCGATCTATGTCTCCACCAAACTCGCCCCGTCCCTGCTGGCCCCCATCTCAGTCGCAGCCTACTCGTACATGGCCCTGGTCCCGGTCATCCAGCCGCCGATCATCCGGCTCCTCACCAATGAACGGGAGCGGCGAATTCCCGCCGTCACCCCCCGGGGCAAGGTCTCCCGGACTGCGAAGATCCTCTTCCCCATCGGCATCACCCTGGCCGCCGGAATCCTGGCTCCGGTGAGCACTGAACTCATAGGCGCTCTCATGTTCGGAAACCTGCTGCGGGAATCGGGAGTAGTTGATCGGCTGTCCAACGCAGCCCAGAACGAGCTGTCCAACCTGGTGACCATTTTCCTGGGAATTGCTGTGGGATCCACCATGACTGCCTCGTCCTTTTTGCGTCCGGAGGCACTGTTGATTCTGAGCATGGGCCTGATCGCTTTTGCGCTTGATACGGTGGCCGGCGTGTTGTTTGCCAAGTTCCTCAACCTGTTTCTGAAGCAGAAGATCAACCCGATGATCGGAGCCGCGGGTATATCTGCCTTCCCCATGTCCGCCCGCGTGGTGCACATGTTGGGACTGAAGGAGGACACGCAGAACTTCCTCCTCATGCAGGCCACGGGAGCCAATGTGGCTGGTCAGGTTGGCTCAATCATCGCAGGAAGCATACTCCTGACCCTGGTCTTGTGAGACAAAGTGGCGACGCGACAGGTGTGGACCCGGGACCGCGGTGGAGAACGTCACCACCTACCCGGGTCCACGACCACAGGGTGCAGGTGACCTCCAGGGAGCCGCGAGACCCTCCGGATCTGCCCGCGCGATGGCCAGCGGGGACTGTTCGGCACATCCTTACACAGGCAAGGCTGTGTTCAGTCTATCCTGCGGGAGAATGCGCGCGAAAGGACAATAACCCAGAAGAGATTGGCCACAGCAGTCAGCAGCACGTATTTGTAGAAGACGGATGGTGGACCCGCGGCGGTCTGTATTGCTCTCATGACCCAATAGGGACTCACGGGCACCATCGAGATCTCCCACTGCCGCGGGATGAGGTAGGCCGCTGCCGGCAGGACAATCACTGCTCCGACCGCCTTGTTCAGCGCAATACCCTCCACCTTGCTGGGGGCAAATGAAGCCAGGAGGAGGGCAACTGGCGGTGCGCCGAGGGATGCCACGGCCATCACTGCAGCGAGCCTGCCCACCGGCACGTTCACCAGGGAACTGAAAGCGAGGGTGACTGACCCCACGGCAAAACCGACGAGCACCGGCAGGGTCATGCGGTAAGCCAGGTATCCTCCCCGGCCCAGGGGGCTGACTGCCAGTTGGAGCAGCGTCCTCTCATCGCGCTCGTCCAGGATCATGAACCCCACGACCGCCCCGGTGAGTAGGGACACCAGCAGTACCTGGCTGGCAGTGATGAAGTCATAGTAGGGTGAGATGTCCAGGCCCCAATGGAGCACCAGTAGCTCCCGCAGCCACGGCACGCAAAGCCTCACGGCGATGGCCACCATCACCGGGGCGACGGCCGGCAGAAACAGCAGTGGGTCACGCATCGTGCTGCGCAGGTCAGCCCGCAACAGGGACGCAACCCGCACAATCGGAGAGGGAGTCCCAACAGTCCGGTGGGTAGAACGATCCCTCGGTGAGCGCCGCGGTGAATGCGGGGGCGGTGTCATGCCCGCGGCATGTCCCTTCTCCAGAACGTAACGTCGAAACCCGATGTGCGCCCCGGCAGCGGAGAACGCCACCCACGCCCCCAACAGCAGCACCGCACCCACAGCGCCTCTCGGATCAGGTGAGGGCATGAAGGCCCCGCCGATGAGCCTCAGCGACGCCGCACCGGGGAAGAGCATCACCAGAGATGGCATACGAACTCCCATGTAGTCGAGGACGGGCAGGAAATAGAGAAGAAGAACTGCCGGCACAATTCGGGGGATGGCGATCACGAGAAACTGGCTGATATCACTCACCCGCGCGGATATCATCAACCCGAGAAGGGTGAACAGCAGTGAGGTCAGAACGACTCCTGGCAGCAGCCACGCGATCCGGAAGTCGAGACCAGAAACCGAAGCGGCGATCAGGACGCTGCCGCCCGTTCCCAGGGCGGTGAGGACGAGGCTCCTGGCGGCGAGGTATTCCCACAACCGCAGTGGAGTGACGATCAGGGAATCCACCACTCCCTGGCCCTTCTCCAGCAGCACCATGCCGCAGACGAAGAATGTTCCCATGGGCGCGAGCTCTGAGAATATCAAAAGCGGGGTCAGCGTCTGCCGCAGGTCGGTGGGCAGGTACATGAGAAGGATTGCGAGCAGCAGAGTCACCAGGCCGTAGATTGCGACCAGGCCGGCCCGGTATTGAAAGACCAGCTCGTGTCTCAATGCCGCCAGCAGTCTCATTGCAGCGCCCTCCCCGTCACCTTCACGAAAACATCCTCCAGTGTCGGCTCGACGGTGTGAATGGTCTCGACCCGACGCTGTCTCAGAAGGCGGGCGAACTCCTCGTTCGCCTCCAGCCTCTCGAGATCGAACTCGTGCACGGCTGTCTTGCCCTCGTCACCGGAACATTCCACCCTTACCCGCTTGCTGCTCCCCTGCATCTTCAGTCTGCGGGGGGAGTCCACCGCCCTGATCAGTCCATCCACTATGAAGGCCACGCGATCACAGACTGCGTCAGCGGTCACCATGTCGTGGGTTGACAGCACGGCGGTGGTTCCAGTGTCGCGGCGAGCATCGATGAGATTCCTGACTCTCCTGGCGTTCACCGGATCGAGACTCGCGGTGGGTTCATCGAGAAACACCACCTCGGGCCGGTTGATGAAGGCGCGACACAGCCGGAGGCGCATTTTCATCCCCTGAGAAAACTCTGACACTCGGGTGAGGGTGGCATGCTCCAGGCCCACCAGGGCCAGGAGCTCGTGGGGGTCCTCAGTCTCATTGCGGTACAGCGACTGAAAGAAGGTCAGGTTCTCCAGGGCAGTGAACTTGGTGTACAGGTTAGGAAACTCGAAAGCCACCCCGATGCGCTCGTAGTAATCGGGACCAGCCCTGCGCAGATCCCTTCCCCCCACACTGACGGTTCCCTGGTAGTTTTTCAGCAGGCCGATGAGAATGCTCTGCGTAGTCGTCTTTCCCGCACCCGAGGGGCCGAGCAGCCCGAACACCTCGCCGGGCGCCACGGAGAAGTCCACCCCGTTGAGGGCGTAGTCCGCGGCCCGGGGATAGCGATAGAACAACCCCTCAGCTGTTATCATCACTGCAATCTCCCCCCAATAGGCCGCGTGCCACGAACTCCAGCAACAGGTCCATGACTTCTTCGTAGACCTCCTCCCCGATCTCTCTTCTGTGCAGGCTCAGCATCAACAGGCCTCTCAGCATTCCGGTGATGACTTCAGGGGATAGCGAGACCATGGTCCCACGCTCCTGCAGCTCCGTGATCAGGGGACGGGCAAAGGCGATGTCCCCCTGGATGTGGGCCTCAAGACGGCCGGGAGGCATTCGGCGGGCCAGAATCTGATACTCCTCCTCATCGAGAAGACGTCTTATCAACGGATTGCCCACGGCAGCGTCCAGGGATTGCCTCAGACATGATGCGAAGGTCGCTGCCGTCACTTCCTGAGTCCGAAGACAGGTGGAGAACTCCCGACGGAGCACCCTTTCCTCGTCCTCCAGAATCTCGAGCAGCAGATGCTCCTTGGAGGGAAAGAAGGAGTAAAACGCTCCCGAGGATATGCCCGCTGCCCGACAGAGCTGCAGGATGGTTGTGCCCCTGACCCCGCCAGTGCTGAATACTTCCCTGCCCCGCTCCAGCAGGGTGCGCCTTATCCTCTCCCTCTCCTCGCTGGAAAATGGTCGCGGCATCGTACACACTCCTTCTGAATGTATGAATGCTGCATCAGTACATTCATACCATTGCCTGCATCGAGAATCAAGGGGATTGCTGTCATAGCTGGCAGATCAGGTCTGGGCGATGTCACAAATTTGGGCAGGCGAGAGCATTGTGCCGGCGAAATGGCCCCGGCACAGTCGGGGCGAGGGCGATTCGACAGGCCAGGATCAGAGAAGGTCGTTGTAAAGGCGCCGGAGCTCATCCTGGCCGATCAGCGGGCGACTGATACGCTCGAGGGTTTCCCCGTCGATCACACCTTTCGCTGCCAGTTCGCGACCAGCTGTGCGCACCCCCTCCAGTACGTCCTCGCCCTCTGCAGTCAATGCGCCCCCGCTCCTGAGGAAATGCGCGTGCGGCCTCAACACTGCGCCGGCGAACTGCACGCCCACAGTCTCTGCGAACTCCTCGACGATGTGCACGACCGTATCGAAGTTTCCCCTTTCCCACCATCCGCCCGTGGAGACGAGTGCGATCTTCCGCAGCTGAACGTCCTCGCGAAATCTGACCCGCGTACGACCCGCGCGCGTCTGAAGCAGCGGTTCAATCAGGGGCATCAGTCTGTTCAGGACATCCTGCATCCGACCCGGCAAAGGTACGTAGACTGGCGTTGCCAGGATGAGGGCATCTGATTCCCTCATCCTGGGATAGAGCGTCTGCATGTCATCATTCAGGGGGCACTCCCCGGGTCTTCTGTACCAGCAATACATCTTTCCGCAGTTGCAGGGGGTAATCTCGAGACGACTGGGGTAGAACAGCTCCACCTGGTAACCACCATCGATCATCCCCTCAATGAAGGGAGCAAGGACCATCGCAGTATTGCCCCTGTCCACTTGAGGACTGCCGTTGACGGCAACTGCTCTCATGGCGTTTCCTCCCCCGTACCACTATGACGATTCATCACAGGTTCTGCCCTCCCCGCAGCAATCTTGGCGAGCCCGTGCTGCCTCGGAGGAAACGACTGAACATATCAGTCCAATCGAAGGTAGCCAGATGGCCGGGTTCACCCTGACACCCGGCCGCCACCTGGAGGCCTCGTTTCGCGTCAGAATCTGCCACGAGGGCAGCCGCATATGCACCCTCAACAGGACCCCGGGGGCAAGTCCCTACAGCAGGCAGTTGAACAGGAGCTTGTAGGTGCCGTGGGTCTGCGCGCGATGCTGACACCGGAAACCTATCAGCACCACATCACCATCACCATCACCATCACCGGTGCTCACACGGAGCATGGCCGGTCGGCCGGCAATCTTGTTCTCCCCCACCAGCTTTCCGCTCTGCAGCAGGCCTTCCCGGGGATACCGAGCGATCACCTCGTATTTCTCGGCAAAGACCGCTTCATGTATCTCGAATACCGCGCTGTCCCAACTGAATACCAGCGCATCTTCCGGCATCCCATAACCGAGGGGATGCGAAGAATCAATCGTGCAGTGCAGGGTGGATCCGTGGGTGTAGTACTCCTTGGGCTCCATCTCGGCCACGGCATTCTCCACCTTGAGGCTGCAGGCCCTTGCCGCCACTGACCAGGCCTGGTCAAAGGCAATGAGTCTTCCACCGTCCCGCACGAACTCCCCGAGCATCCTGACACCCTCATCGCCGATGCCACTGCGGTATTCCGGCGGGAGGGCGTCCTCAAACCGCTTCAGATAGCGCGCCCTGGCATCGTCACCGGCCTTACTGACATCCACGATCATGTACTCGGGATCACTGGGAATGATGATGACATCATACCGCTCACTCAGCGACCCGGCCCTGATGTCGTCGTCGGTCAACGTGCTGTATGCAAACCCGAACTGGTCAAACACGAACCGGGTCCATCCCTCATCGGCATTGCCGCCCCAGTAGCGCTGGTAAATGCCCGTGCGCCTGGACCTGACGGCGTGCATGGCCATCTGAGGCGTGGAAACCAGTCCGCAGAAGGACACTCCCAGATCCGCGGCCCCCTCGCGCAGGTTCTCCTCCACTCCGTCCCCGGCTGAAACGACAAAGGACCCGCGGGGGAAGTGCTCCCCCTCGACATCCAGGGGTTCGTCCGTCCGGGAGACACTCAGCCCCTGTCGGAGCAGCGCATTGGCGGCAGCGTATGAGTCGTTCAGCCGCCCGTCAAAGATGTAGCCGTGCGGGGAGGGGGACACCCTGCCCGCCGAGGGAATGACCTCCCCGACTTCGGTGAATTCACCCTCGAAGTCATCACGCACGGGGGTCACCTTCACCCCCATGTATTCGGCAACCGTGTCAGAGGCTGTGTCAAAGACCACCGGCGAGCCGTCGGGATGCCGTGTCCAGTAGCTGTCGGGGTGCAGGGTCCTGTCCAGCAGTGTCCTTATCAGGCCCATCTTTGGCTGGGCCAGAGGTACAACGTGCGTCCCCGCCGGATAAACCCGTCCATCGGCCCGGAATTCCGCCTCGGCTCTGCTGACCTCGATTCCCTGGTTGAGCAGTATCTGCACAAGCTTGCTCCCGGTCAGCGGATCGTGCTGACCGGCGTCAATTACGAAGGCGCGCACATCCGACTGCCGCCCGCGCTCTGCCTGGCGCCTGGCCTTCAGGTAGGCATTGTACAGCACCGTCTCCCGGTGGTGGGCACACAACTCCAGCACGGCCCGGGCCGCGATCTTCTTCTGCTCCACGATGTCGCGCAGCCGCCACCAGCCTCCCTCCCAGGGGTTGGGAAAGTTGGTCTGCGCCTCATAGTCGGGCATCGTCCTGGGACTGGCTCCCGTAAGCTGGTCGGGGTGTATGTACAGGGGGGAAGCCAGCTTGGCGCTGGCGGACTCCGTCAGCATTCCAGCTATGTTATGATACGCGGTTATCCAGTGAAATCCCAGATGCCCCCAGCCGGGAAACTGGGCCGCATTGAGGATTCCCTTTTTCCCATTCTCCTCCAGCTTGTAGGCCATGTGGGCGCCGAACCACGCGTGCTCCCGCCATATTAGAGGATCGGCATGGGGATGGATGGGGTTGCAGTAGGGGGCCACGTAGAAGCGCGCCCCGTAGCTGCCCATGTGATGATGATCCTGGTACGCCTGCGGTTTCCACTGGCGGAACAGGATCTGCCCCACGTACCTGGACTCGGGAATGTTGAGCATGAATGCGTCCCGGTTATTGTCGTGTCCGGCGTACTTGTGGTAGAGCCACGGCAAGTTGCAGCCCTCGTACTCAGTTCCGAGATACTTCTCGTACCAGTCGGCAACCATCAGCTGCCCGTCGGGATTGAAGCAGGGAACCATGAGGAAGATGACGTTGTCCAGTATATTCAGTGTGTCCTCGGAGCTGTCGGAAAGGAGGTCGTACGCCAGCTCCGGAGCCATTTGCGTTCCGCCGATCTCCGTCGCGTGCATGCTCATGGTCTGGCACACTACGGCCCTGCCCTCGCGCACCAGTTCTCGCACCGCCTCCTCGGTCAGCCCCTCCGGATCGCTGATCTGAGCGTTGACCCGCCTGAGATGATCCAGGTCAGTCAGATTATCGGGTGAGGAGATGATGGCCAACAGGAAGGGGTTCCCCT
>JAWOBW010000124.1:0-8137 GCA_046484105.1 Bacillota bacterium | reverse complement strand
ATCAGCGGGTTGGCTGAAGTCCGTGGCCCTGTGTCACAATACCAGGCTCGGGGCGGCGGGGGGCGCCATTCAGACGGCCGAGTACCTGGTCAGGAGTGTTCTCAGGTGGGTTTGACCGGTGTGAACGGGTTCGGTTCAATGTCGGTCGGGTGCCCCCGCGACACGGCCCGGTGAGGATCCGGGCTCCCGCGGCGGCGGTGGCTCGGCGGGCGAACCGGGGAGGGATTTACCGTCAGACTGAGAATACTCATGTATCGGTGTGGTTGATTCCGGATGAAGAGACGGATCATTCCGGCTCGCGCCGCCGATCTGGACACCTTCAGGTGAGATCCCGACCGTCGGATCCAGGATTTGGGCTTCCACAGTTGCCTTGCCGGATCATTTAGCACACATCCTCGCCTGTCGGCGACCTTTGGCGGTGTGATCAGTGCTCGGGGGTTGGGGGGCCGACAATGAATGATCGGCAGCAGACATTGAGCGAGAAGATACTGTCGGAGAAGGCGGGAAGACCTGTGTCGGCCGGTGAATTCATCATGGTTTCTGTGGACCTGTGTTTTTTGCACGACGGCACCGGTCCCCTGGCGGTGAAGCAGTTTGAGGCGATGGGTCTGGACGAACTGGCGAATCCAGGGCGAACAGTCGTGTTTCTGGACCACGGCCTGCCGAGCCCGCGAAGAGAGCTGGCCAATGACCACGTTCTCCTGAGGGAGTTTGCCCGGAGGACAGGGTGCCGACTCTCCGACTGCGGCGCGGGGATCTGTCACCAGTTGGTGGTTGAGAAGTATGCGGGTCCCGGGGACGTGGTGGTGGGTTCTGATTCTCACACCTGCACGGCCGGAGCCCTGGGTTCATTCGCGACCGGGATGGGATCTGCGGATACTGCCGCGGCCATGGGCCTGGGTGTCAGCTGGCTGCAGGTTCCGGAGACTGTGCGCATTGAGATCAGGGGCGAATTCGCCCGGGGCGTGGGCGGCAAGGACCTTATTCTCCAGATCATAGGCGACATCGGGTCCGATGGCGCCACGTACCAGGCCCTCGAGTTTGGCGGTCCGGGGATTTCGCACATCGACATGTCCGCGCGCCTGACACTGTGCAACATGGCGGTCGAGGCGGGAGCAAAGACGGGGCTGGTTGCACCGGACGGCATCACCCGGGAATACCTCGCCGCGCGGGGACGCGGGGAGTGCTGGAGGCCGCTGCAGCCGGATCCCGGTGCCCGATACCGGCGGAGACTGGAAGTGGATCTGGTCGCCCTCTCGCCCATGGTGGCGTTGCCCCATCGGGTGGACAGTGCCGTCGATGTCGCTGATGTTGAGGGTACCGTCATCCAGCAGGTGGTCATCGGGTCGTGCACCAACGGGAGGATGGAGGATCTGGAATCTGCGGCGCAGATCCTGCGCGGGCAAAGGGTCAGCTCCGGGGTCCGACTCCTGGTGGTGCCCGCCTCGCGGTCAGTGTATCTGGAGGCCATGGGGGCGGGCGTCCTGGGCGACCTGGTCGAATCGGGGGCGAGCATTCTCACCCCCGGCTGCGGTCCCTGTGCGGGGGTTCACGCGGGCGTCCTCGCCGACGGCGAATCCTGTCTCAGCACCACCAACCGCAATTTCCGGGGAAGAATGGGGAACCCGGGGGCCGACATCTACCTCGCATCCCCGGCCACGGCCGCCGCGACTGCGGTCCGCGGCGCAATTGCGGATCCGAGGGAGGTGCTGACTTGATACTCAGCGGTTGCGCGCACACATTCGGCGACGAGATATCGACCGATCACATAGCCCCGGGAAGATACTATCATCTCCGCTCTGACCTGCCGGAACTGGCGAAGCACGTTCTGGAAGACGCCGATCCCGGTTTTGTCTCTCGCGTGCGGGAGGGGGACTTTGTGGTGGCCGGGCGAAATTTCGGCCTGGGATCGAGTCGCGAGCACGCCGCCGCGGTGTTAAAGCTCTGCGGGGTGGGAGCGGTGCTGGCGCAGTCAGCGGCGCGGATCTTCACGCGGAACGCCATTAACATCGGTCTGCCGGTGGTGATCTGCGACACCTCCCGGGTGTCGGCCGGTGATCTACTCCGGGTGGATCTGGCGCGGGGCCTGGTCACGGACGTGACGCGGGACGTGACCACGGAGATGGTACCGCTGCCTCCCGTCATGTTGAGGATCCTGGGGGACGGGGGCCTGGTGAATCACGTGCGACGACACGGCGGTTTTGCTCTGGAGGAGGGTGAGATGGGTGTCCGGTGATTTCTGCACCTGGGAGGATGGAACCCTGCGGGTTCCGGACTGTCCCGCCATCGGTTATGTGCCCGGGGACGGGATCGGCCCGGAGCTGTGGCGGGCGACCCGCCCCGTGCTGGATCGGGCAGTCGCCGCCGCCTACGGCGGTGTGCGAAGGGTGGACTGGAGGCGGTTGTATGCTGGAGAGGACGCCTTTCGTGAGACCGGCGAGCATCTTCCCCCGGATACCCTGGACGAGATCCGCCGCCACCGGGTGGTTATGAAGGGCCCGCTCACCACGCCGGTGGGCTCGGGCCTGCGCAGCATCAATGTGACGCTGCGCCAGGTGCTGGACCTGTATGCCTGCGTGCGTCCGGTCCGTCACTTCCCCGGAGTTCCCTCGCCCCTGAAGCGACCGGAGGGGATCGACCTGGTCATATTTCGGGAAAACAGCGAGGACATCTATGCGGGGATTGAGTGGGCCTCGGGGAGTGAGGAGGCGTCCCGCCTCAGGGAGTTCCTCGCGGGTGAGATGGGGGTGAAGGTCAGGGCGGATTCGGCCCTGGGCGTCAAACCGATCAGCCCCCGCGCCTCCCGGCGCCTGGTGAGAAGAGCGCTAGAATATGCGCTGCAGCACGGCCGCCGCAGTCTGACGCTGGTTCATAAGGGCAATATCATGAAATACACCGAGGGCGGTTTTCGTAGCTGGGGGTATGAGGTTGCGGAGTCCTTCGACGGCCTGGTCGTCCGAGAGGGTGAAGGCCCTCCTCCCGAGGGTGGCATAACCATCGGCGACCGAATCGCCGACAACATGTTTCAGCAGCTCATCACCCGGCCGACCGACTATGATGTGATCGCCGCGCCAAACCTGAACGGCGACTACCTGTCCGACGCGGCCGCGGGTCTGATTGGGGGACTGGGGATGGCGCCGGGGGCAAATCTTTCGGACGAGGTGGCAGTGTTCGAGCCGGTTCACGGGTCAGTGCCGAAGTACGCCGGGCTGGGCAGGGCCAACCCCTCGTCTCTCATTCTCTCCGGGGCCATGATGCTGGATCACCTGGGCTGGCGGGAGGCGTCGGAGAGGGTTGAGGCTGCCGTGGCCTGTGTTATCGCCGCGGGCCAGGTTACCGCCGATTTGGGCAGACACGTGGAGGGTGCCCGGGTGATGAGCACCGATGAATTCGCCGGGGCGGTGGCCGATGCCATCTGAGGCGGCCGGGCGTCTGGACGCCCTGGTCTGGGCGGACTGCGGGAGGAGGAGACGTGACAGCAGACATGATGAGGGGAGCCCACATTCTGGTCCGCACCTGCGCCGGGGTCAGGGCGGGGGAGGATGTGCTGGTGGTGTGTGATCCCGCGATGTCGGACATTGGCGAGGTGGTCGCTCGGGCAGCGCGGGATAGAGGGGCAGAAGTGGTGGTCGTCATCATGGATCCTCGCGGGACGGACGCAGGTGAACCGCCGCGGCCCGTGGCGGAGGCGATGAGAGCAGCGGACGTCGTATTCACCCCGGTCTCGGTCTCGATAACGCACTCCGACGCCGTTCACCGGGCATGTGCCGCCGGCGCCAGGGTTGTGGCTATGACCGGTTTCACCCGCAGGATGATGAGATCGGGGGGAATCACTGCTGACTTTCGCCGGTTGGCGCCCGTTGTCGAGAGGGTGGCGGATCTCTTCACCGCCGGTCGCTCGCTGCGTCTGACCACCCCCCCGGGGACCGATCTCACCGCGGACATTTCCGGGAGGCGGGGTGTCGCCAAGACGTGCATCGTTGGACCGGGAGACTTCAGCCCCGTGCCCGATGTTGAGGCGGCAGTGGCACCGGTTGAGGGTTCGGCCCGGGGGGTGATTGTGGCTGACGCCAGCATACCCTATCTCGGCATAGGGTTGCTCTCCGAGCCGGTGGTGTTCCGGGTTGAGGACGGAATGATCATATCCGCCAGGGGAGGAGAGGCGGCTGAACGTCTCCTGGCCGCCTGGAAGAGTCAGAATGATCCCGCAGTGTACAACGTGGCTGAGGTGGGGGTTGGTCTCAATCCCGAGAGTTCTCTAACGGGCGAGATGCTAGAGGACGAGGGAACCTGGGGCACCGTTCACATCGGCACCGGGGCCAACGTCACCCTGGGCGGACTGACGCGGGCCGCCAGTCACTATGACCTGCTCATGTTCTCCGCGGTCCTCAGCATAGACGACGAGGACGTCCTCCGGGGTGGTCAGCTGGTGGGTCTGGAGCGGGAGATGAGGGAGGCCGGGTTGAGGCAGCCCCCCGGGTGAGGAGGTTCTGCGGCACCTGTTCGGATTGGCGAGAGATTGAAATCGGTTGATGGAAGTAATAGTGTTGAATGGGAAGAGAGGGGAAATCACCGTGTTGGAGTCAATCGAGCAGCTGCAGCGGAGCGGGAGGGTCACTGACGCAGTACTGGCAGAGCTGAGGGAGCTTCTCGCCACGGGTGAAATCAAGCCGAGGGAGAAGCTGCCCACGGAGAAGGAACTGTCCGACGCCTTTGGAGTCGGTCGTTCATCCATACGGGAAGCCCTGCAGGTTCTGGAGCATGTGGGCCTGGTGGAGACGATACACGGAGTCGGCAGATTCGTGAGCGAGGACGTGAGCGCGCTCAGTGACGGGCTAAACTGGGTCTACGAACTCAGAGTATCCTCCGCCATGAACCTGCTCGAGGCCAGACAGGCGGTTGAGGTTTCCTGTGCCCGCCTGGCGGCTGAGAGAGCAGGGCCGGAGGATGTGGCGGACCTTTCCCGGCTGCTCGGCGTGATACGCGACGCTTCATGCATGAGTGAGGCCTTTTCGGCGGAGATGGACTTTCACCTGAGACTGGCGGAGAGCTGTCACAACCCGGTCATGTCGGATCTGGTGAAGATGCTGTTCAATATGCTGCGAGGGCAGCTGCAGGATTTTGAGCAGACCATGCCCTTCACGAGGGATGCCATTGTCCAGATGTTCGGCAGCATACTGGAGGCAATCAGGACTCGTAGCCCGGACCAGGCGGAACGGTCCATGAAGGAACACTTCGCGGTGACGAAGGAATCCTTCGCCAGGGTGGGGAAGAGGTACAGCTGCTGGTAGGGTCCGGCTCGTCGTGCGGGTGCCTGCGTTTCTGCGCTCCAGAAGGAGGGGGCAGCAGCCACGAGCTGTCGTCGGTGGTCGCGGCGGGATCATTCGGGAGATGCTCGGTTGCGCCTGCTGCATGCCGGGCGAGGTGCGGCTTCCGGCGAGTAAACGCCGGTCCGAGGAAATGAGGACTGTCTCTGTATTGATCGAATGGCAGATTCCGTGGAGGCTCAATCTGGACGGTGGACGTCACGGTGTTCTCCCCGCTGTCGTGGAGTCTCACTCAGCTGCGGCGAGGACGGCCGACCTCTCATGATCTCCGGCTTATCTCCTCCAGGTGGACATGGCAGTGAGCTATCTGCGGCCATCATCAATTCGGGCGTGAAGCACCTGTCCGCGTCGCGGCGATCCCCTACGATCCCTCGCGACACCCGTTCAGCGACCGCCTGCATCCAGCATCTCCTCTGCCAGCTCCTGCGCCCACGAGCGGCTGCGGCGCTGTGGCTGCCGGTTTCTCAACCATTAACGTGAGGATACGGGACATGTCTTAGTTCCCACCGGGTCCACCCGCAATCATTCGAAACGGTCGCCACTCCTTGCGGATCATAAACCGGGGGCCGGGCGGCGTTCGTGTTATCGACGACCGGTTTCGCATACACATAGCTCGGTTCGCGGCGGGCAAGCGAGGGGATGAACTGACTCAGGGATGTGGTCTCCAGGAGGAGGAAGGAGCGTGTCCGCAGAGGATAGGGTCGGTGGAGGAAAGCCGCGCTTGGTGGGTGCGCGGGGACGGGCCATCGGGATTCTCGGACTCGCAGTGCTGATCGGAGTCGGATCGCGGGTGCCGGTCTTTCCTCAACCCGGCGGAGGGTGGATCTCGCTGATCATTCCGCTGGCCGCCGCGGCGCCCCTGGCGCTGGGGCCGGTCGGAGGAACCGCGGCTGCAGCGGCGGGCGGAGTCCTCGGCATGTTCCTGACCCCGGCTGCCTTTCCCCTGGGGTCGCTTGATGTGTTGGTGACCGCCATTTCGCCGGCGGTCATGGTGGCGCTGGCGGCCTCGGCTGATCCGCACTGGAGGATTGCCGGCATCGTCTACACGGCGATCGCCGCCCTGGGTTTCCTCTTCCCCTTTCACGTACCGGGGGAAGCGGCCGGTTTTGGGCGGCCGCCGGAACCCCTACACTTCATCCTGTGCGCCATGTACTGGTTCATACCGCTGATGGCAGTCTTCACCTCCTCAGGCCGCACAATCGTCTCTCGGTGGGTTCGTTGCGGGCAGAGACGACGGAAGTACCCGGGAGTCTTCATGTGCATCCTCGCCGGTCTGTTCATGTGGTGGATCACGTGGACCCTTCCCTACTGGTATCTGTTCCACTACTCCGCCGCACTGGGTATGGCCACCCTCATCAGGTATTCCTGGTGGATTCCCGCCCTCGCGGCAGTCACCACTGCCCTGGCCATACCCGTCCTCGAGCTGTTCCCATACGGTCGAGCCGTGCGGCGGTGACGCTGCTCTGTCGCGCCAGGGTTGATGCTGGCCCGCCGCGATCAGGTGCCCTGGTGATCTCGGACGACGGGCTGATGAATTGTGGAGGGTGGGACGTGATACATGGAGTTGTTGCGTCAGGGCCGGCGGCTGCCGGCCGCTGCACTGGTCATCCTTCTGCTGGCTGCCGCAGCTGTCATCCTCAGCGGCGCTCGCCGGCGCGTGGTGGTCCTGGAAGATGCGGTGGCCGCCCTGAATGAAGAGACACGGGTCCTGCGCGCCGAGATCGACCGGTTGGCGTGAGCTTTTCAACGCATCGCGGGCAGCGCGACCCGGGACCGCCTCACCGTGGGACAGTGCCTCGCCCTGGAGATGGCGCGGGCGGGTCTGAGCGATCTGTGGGAGGGGAGGGTGGACTTCATCTGGGTGTGGGCGGGACAGGGGCACGTTGAGGTTGCAGTGGAGCTGGAGGACGGATCGTACGCCGGAGGCGAGGTCAATGCCCGTGACCTCCACATGGATGAATCTCCGGATGACGCCCCATTGACTGAGCAGGAGATCCTCGAGGAGCTGGTGCGATGGGTTCAGCTGAGCGCTCCGTCAGATGAGCGGGACTTTCACCTGATTGAGGATCGGCACTGGGGAAACTACAAGAACGTAGTGCTGGAGCTTCCCCAGGGGTATCTGTGGGTCCAGTTTGATGATCTGCTGGCGCTTACCAAAATCAGGGCTCACCGGTCGATGCCCACTCCCCAGTGACTCAGACGCCGGTGGGCAGCATCATGACGGTGAGTTCCCATCCTCCGGTCCGGTCTCCCCGGCATCGATGACGGAGAGGATGACCTCCGGGTCGACATTGCGACCGGACAGCATGAGCACCAGGGGGCGGGGCAGGTCGGCCGGTATCTTGCCTGCCAGGACCGCGGCCACCGGAAGGGCGCCGGCGCCCTCGACGATCAGCTGTTCACTCAGCATCAGGCCGCGCATGGCCGCCGCGATTTGCTCCTCAGTCACGGCGATCATCAGCGACACTCCGTCCATCACCACCCTGAAGGTGTCTGGCGATATTCCCCCAGCGGTGGCCTCGGAGAGAGTGGGGTGGTGGGAGACCTCGATCAGCCGACCAGCGCGGTGCGACTGCACCATGGGCTGTGACGCTTCGGGTTGCACACCCACCACTGCGTTGGCGGGGCTCACCGCTGACGCAGCAAGGGTTATTCCGCTTATGAGACCTCCTCCTCCCGTCGGCACCACGAAGGTGACGAAGTTAAAGGAAGAGAAGCGCGAGCATGGGTAGCTCCAAGCAATATAAGAGCAGTAGAGGCGGCAGGCAAAGTCCATACAGATATGGAACGCGGCTTTATTAATGTTGAAG
>JAWOBW010000243.1:0-17979 GCA_046484105.1 Bacillota bacterium | reverse complement strand
GGCAGCATCAGGAGGTGTCCTTCGACGTACCCGACGGGTATGTCGCCATTGAACACGCCGGTCCAGAATTGCTGACCGGGGAATTCATCGATGTGACCGCAGTCGGTGCCCAGGAGCTCGTCTGGCTGGAGTGGGTGGTGCGGGAGAATGAAGATGCAGGTGCAGGCGCACTGCTGCGTCTCCTTCGCTGGGATGACGGAGAGTTGAAGTCCGTCGGGTCGGTGGTGGATGAAGACAGCTTCTCATCGCGCGTTGACTCGGCTTACCTGCCCGAACAGAGGGAGGTCATGCTGCGTCAGCTCTCCGCTGAGGGCGAAGTCGAGGGTCTGCGGTTCTATCGGGTTGAGGCAGACAGCTGGCAGAGAGGACCGCTCCTGCAGTCAACAGGCGGATGAATGGGCGGGAGACGGAGGACAGCCGGCCCGGTTCCCGCCGTCTTGGTGGACCGTGTCGTCTGAGGGGTCTGTTCGCCCACGCGCCGCCTCACTGAGACTCCGAATGCGACAGCGGCGCCTCATCATGCAGCGGCCGCAGTCGACTGGAAGCTGTTGGAGTGCGCAAGAGCTCTCCAGATTGGCAAGGATGGAACCCGACTCCCCCGGGACAGACTACAGGCACAGAGGGAAGTCTGCTTCTGCAGTGGGAATGCAGGCGTCGCGGCGGTGCTTGGGGGGCGTTACGGAGTGCATGCGGCGCAGTTAAATCAGCGGAGGTGACCTCATGCAGCGGAAATGGTCCATCGCCTTAGCCGTCGTGCTGCTGGTGGGATCGATGTTCCTCCTCTGGCGATGGCAGGGAGAGCGCGACGGATACGAAGAGGAGATTGCCGGGCTCAGAGATGAGAACCTCGAGCTTCGCGAGCGCCTAGAGGTCCTGGAGAATGACGGCGATGGGGATGAGCCGATTGAGATGCCCAGACCCTGGTCACGCGAGGGGCTGGAGCATCACCCTCAGGTTGAGCAAATGAAGGCTCAGGGTCAGGAGGCGGGTTATTCGCCGGGTACGACCTCCTGGATGCCCCTAGAACTTGAGATCCCGCCGAAGATGAGTCAGGTTGAGTCCTCCACATACACGGAACCCGGGTCCCTGGTGAGAGATCTGACCGGGATGCTGGGTTATGAAGAGAGCCTGGGGCAGGACCTGTGGCAGGTGACCACCAGGGTTCTCATTGACGATGATGAGGCAACGGCCGTGATCATGCTGTGGGGGTTCATGGACGATTCGGTTGCCGGCACCGACCTGCTGGTTCAGATGGAGCGGGAGGAGGACCGGTGGGCGGTGGTCTCGCTACAGCAGCGTCATCACTGCCGCAGGGCGGTCACCGAAGACGGCAGGATGTGTCAGTGACAACTGCGGGCCAGCTGCAGGTGGGCGGCACTTGGCGATCACCCGCCGTAGAACCTGTGGGCCAGGATGAGTGCATCACCTTCCTGCAGGGGAGTGCTGGTTCCCCGCATCTGCTGCACGCTCCGGGTGCGGTCTCCCCGGCAAAGGAGAACGAGGTAATCGTCTACTGACTCGGTCTTCCCGGGAGTCCGTCCCAGCTCCACTTTCTCAGCCAGGATCTGCAGGGCATCCGCCACCCGGGCACCTTCCGGCAGCTCGATGGTCAGTCTGGGGGCTTCCAGCGTCAGCCGCAGAAGCCCCATCAGTTCGAATTCAATCCGCACGACAGGTCCTCCCGCTCACTGTAGGGGGAAGCCCTTGCGCAGCAGCTCCTCCCTGACATCTTCCAGGCCTAGTTCGTCCAGCAGCTGCCGGGTGGGCCAACCTCGCTTCAGGTCCCATCTCCGGTCGGTGTAGTATTCATCCAACATCGGCTCCAGTTCGAAGACCAGGCCGGCCGAGGGACCGCATTCCTCGGGGAGAGGCTCGGAGAGAAAGCGCTCGGGCAGTCGGTCGTGTTTGCGCTCTATGCCCTCGCGGATGCAGAAGGCCCGTTCCACGTTTATGATGCGTTCGCCCGCCTTTCGCAGTTCCGCCTCCGTCAGGTCCCAACCGGTGACCGCATTGAGGAACCCGGCTGCCATATCCAGGGGCATGGCCTCCATGCACACGGCAGTGTTCTTGCACACGTTGAGGCTGTCGATGATTGCGTGCCACTCTTCAAAATGGCGCACCAGCTTGCCCTTGCCCTCGTATTCTCCCGGGAAGGCCGCCTTGGGGGTGCCGTAACGGCGGATGCTCTCCTCCGCATTCTCCGTCAACTCGAAGAAGGGTTCGGCCCGCAGGTGATCGCCCCCCCGACTGGCCACGCAGTAGCCCAGGCCGTATCCCTTGAGTCCGCGGGGCTCACCCTGGATTATCTCCAGGCCCTTGACGTGCATGGCATAGGGTTCTGCTTCCTTCCCGATGCGCTCAGCCGCCTTCTTACTGCCCTCGCGGAGCAGCTGCCCGACACCTTCCTGGTGGGCGATTCTGTCGAGCAGAGTGAGCATGGTCTCGGCATTTCCCCAGGAGAGATCCAACCCTTCGGCGTCCTCGCTGCTGATGATTCCCCGTTCGTTGAGTTCCATCAACATGGCTATGCACTCGCCCGCAGTCAGAGCGTCCATGCCGTAGCGGTTGCACTTGTCCACTGCCGCGAGGGCGGCTCCCAGGTCATCATTGTATACGCGGGCAGTGAAGACGCCCAGAGGTTCAAATTCGGGCCCCTCACCATACAGCCCCCGATAGGGGCCCTCCCTCACGATGAACCACCGGCTGCACGGGGCGGTGCAGGCGAAGCAGGCCCTGTTCTTCACGTTGAATTCGTCGGCCAGACGTTCACCGCTCACCCGGTCGGCGGCGGGAAAGTAGCCGGTCATGAAGTGGCGGGTGACCAGGGCGCCCAGGGCGTTCAGGGACGTGACCAGCCTGGTGGTGCCCATGACTGAACGGGAGGCGTAGTCAGGATGTTCATATATCCTCCTGTCCAGCTCCGCCAGCAGCTCGCGGAACCCTTCCGGATCGGCCACTTTCACCGGCCGGTGTCCCCGGACGGCCAGCGCCTTCACCTTCTTGGAGGCCAGCACCGTGCCCACCCCCGTGCGGGCCGCCGCCCGCACCAGGTTGGTGAATACCCCGGAATAGGTGACCCCGTTTTCCGCCGCCTGCCCGACGCAGGCGATCTGTATGTCGGGATCTCCCAGTTCCTCCCTGATCATGCTGTGGGTCTCCCAGACGTCTCTGCCCCACATGTGTTCGGCTGACCGGATCTGAACCGAGTCGTCCTCGACGAAGATGTACACTGGTTCATCGGAGCGTCCCTCAATTATGATCTGATCCCAGCCGGCAAAGCGCATTTCCGAGCCGAAGTGCCCGCCGGCATTGGCATCGCCGACGAGTCCGGTTTGCGGGGACTTGGCGCTGACGTTGAAGCGGGTTCCGGGCACCAGGGTGCCGTTCAGAAGGCCGGTTCCGAAGATGACCTTGTTGTCCGGACCGAGGGGGTCGGTGTCCTCGGAGAGCTCATCGAAGAGCCTGAACATGTTCAGACCGCGCGAGCCCACGTAGCGACGGAAGATCTCCTCCGGGATCTCCTCGGCGCGGCAGCTGCGGTCTGTCACGTCTATGCGCAGCAGTCTTCCCACGTACCGACTGGTCATAGTGATCCCCCTCTTTCCGCTGCGGTCCGGGTGGCCGCCAGCTGAACCCGCCTGCGTGCGAGGGCCCTGTCGGGCTGCTCGAACCGTATTGCCCTGACCACGCAGCGTTCAACGCAGGCGGGCTCTCCCCCGCACAGGTCGCATATCAGGGGCATTCCCGTCTCCGGATGAGAGGACACCGCCAGGTGTGGGCAGGCCTGGGTGCACAGACCGCACCCGGTGCAGCGGCTTTCATCCAGGATTATGTGCCCGAGGCGATCGTCGCGCTCGAGGGCTCCCACCGGGCAGGCGTCAACGCACGCGGGGCGCCAGCACATCTGGCACACGATGGGAACGTCCATCCCCACCTCTTCCTTCTTCGCAATCCTGATTCGGGCCAGATCCGAGCTGAACGTGTCGGTGTGGGCGAAGGAACAGGCCATCTCACAGGCACGGCACCCCGTGCACACTGAGGAATCGACCGTAATCCTCTTCAATATACTCACCTCCAGGAGCAAATTCAGAGCGGCCGGTTCCTGACTGGCTCGCCCGGCGCTGCATTTGTGTCATCTGTTTCGTTTCTTGACGCGACAGCTGATTTCCTGCCCCAGCCGATGCGGTTTAATCTGCCGCGCGCTGACCACTCAGTATCCTACGCAAATATTGCCCTATGATGGTTGTTGACAGTGTTGATTCCAGTCATTATACTAATCATCATAACAATAACGGTCGATGACCGGGAGGAGTAAGTTGCATCAGTCCATCTCAGAGAGCCGGCGGCTGCTGAGAAGCCGGTGGTGGACCGCAACCCAATGGGCCCGTGAGACGCGCAGGGAAATCCCCCGGGAGAGTATCTGTTGCCGGTAGTCCCCGTTAAGAGGACCAGGGTATAGCCGCCGCCGCGGAGGTGTCGGTCGTACCCGGTGAGCGGGCCCATGTTGATGGGTCTACTGAGGTGGCACCGCGAAAACGGTCTTTCGTCCTGAGACGAGAGGCCTTTTTTTGTGCGAACCTCCGAGGGATTTGGCGTGTCGAGGAAACCATCTGCAGTCTGTTGAGGGGGAGACGTGATGAACTGGACGGCGATTGAGAGGGAGGCCGAGGAGCTCCTGGTGGACCTGGTGCGGGCTGACACCAGCAACCCGCCCGGCAATGAGGTCGAGGCCGCAGGGATACTGAGCCGCTACTTCGAGCACTGCGGCGTACCTCACCAGGTGATTGAGAGTGAGCCGGGCCGGGCGAACGTGTTGGCGGAGGTGGGAGAGGGCTCACGTCCTCCCCTGTATCTGGTGTCTCACCTAGATGTAGTTGGGCCGGGAGACGGGCAGTGGGAGCGGGATCCCTTCGGCGGAGAGATTGCGGATGGCGAGATCTGGGGCAGGGGAACGGTGGATACCAAGCAGGTCACCGCCATGGATGCGGTGACACTGGCGCTGCTCGTCAGGAGGGGCGCGATACTGCGGCGCCGTCTGGTCTTTCTGGCGACAGCTGATGAGGAGAGGGGAAGCCGCCTCGGCATGCAGCATCTCGTCGAGTCCCTCCCCGGGCTCTTCCAGCCAGGATTGGCCCTGAACGAGGGGGGAGGGTTCTCGGTCCAGATCAACGGCCGTCGCTTCTACCTGCTGGATTCCGCCCAGAAGGGGAGCGCCCAGTTTTCGCTCCGGGCCGAGGGGGGGCAGGCCGGTCATCCCGGTCACCGTCGGGAGCGCACGCCCATCCGCGACATCACAGAGGCCCTGGGGCGGATCTACGACCTCGAGGCGCCCGCAGTTCTCGGGGAGACCTCACGCGAGTTCTTCTCGCTGGCTGCCGATGCCCTTGATCTCGAGCTTCCCCCTCCGGGATCCCCACCGGGCGAGGTGGACCGCGTCGTCTCGGAGATCATCTGCAGCGTCGATGATCCGGTCCTCAGGGGATGTCTCAGTGATGCGGTCAGGACCACCTACAGTCCCAATGTGATCAGCGGCGGAGGCGACGTTCGCCGGCCACCGGTCAGCGCCCGGGCGGGGGGAACCTGCAGAATCCTCCCCGACGTCAGCTGCGGGTCTCTGCATTCGCAGATGGAGGCAATGCTGGCCGGCGTGGATGTGCAGTGCAGCATCGACAGCTTCAGCCCGGGGTATGACGCCGGGACGGACAATGAACTGGTCGCGACGTGTCGGGAGGTAATTGAGGAGCTGGATCCGGGTGCCCGGGTCCTGCCCTTTTTCGCCGTGGGCAGGACCGACAGCCGGCTGCTGTGGCCGAAGGAGATACGCCCGTATGGTTTTGCCCCGGTTAGGGGGTTGAGTCTCGGCGAGGCAGTGGCCAGGGCCCACGGCGTCGATGAGCGGCTTCCGCGGGAAAGTCTGGGCTTCGGGGTCAGGGCCACCTACATGGTGGCGGAGAAGATGTGCACGTGAATTGAGAGAGGAGTGAATTGCATTGCAGGGCATCTTTCGTAAGCAGCTGCTCATAGTGATTGCAGTATGTGCGCTGCTCGTTTCTGCTCACGGCTGCGGCCCGGGGGAGGCGGTCGATCCCGAAGATCCCGGGCAGCCGGAGGATCCCACCCCTGCCGAGAATCAGGATGGAGGGCCCCGGCAGGGCGGCACGGTGAGCATAGCCATCGACAGCGATCCGGAGAACATGAACCCCCTCATACTGCCGACGGGCGTGGTGCGGCCGATCTTTGAGACCATGTTCAACGCACTGGTCAGGTCTGACGCGAACATGGAGTGGGAGCCCGACCTGGCCACTTCCTGGACGGTGTCCGGGGACACCCGCACCGTGACCTTCAACCTGCGCGACGACGTGAAATGGCACGACGGGGAGCCTCTAACCGCCCGGGACGTGGCCTTCACACTGAGCAGCATGGCCCACCCGGCGTACATTGGGGGACAGTTCGGTCATGTGCAGAACATTCTGGGGGCGCAGCAATACCGCGACGGAGAGGCCGATGACGTGGAGGGAATAGAGGTCATCGACGACCACACCATAGCCATAACCACAGTTGAGCCCGACGCCTCCATCTTCGTCTCGGTTTCACTGGGCGCCATCGGGGTGATTCCGGAGCACATCCTGGGTGATGTACCGCACGACGAATGGCAGGTGCATCCGTACAACCGGGAGCCGGTGGGCACCGGGCCCTTCAAGTTCGCACGCCGGGAGGCCGACAGCCACATCACCCTGGAGGCCTTCGACGACTACTTCGCCGGACGGCCCCACGTGGATCGGGTGGTGTGGAGAATTGGGGACTCGAGGGCGCAGATGGCCGCCTTCATGAACGAGGAAGTCGACGTGATCAGCGTGCCGACGGACGAGGTGGACATGGTTCAGGCGCGTCCCTTCGCCAACGTGATCGTTCACGACCGGCTGTCCTTCAGCTACATCGGCATGAACAACCTGCACCCGGTGTTCGCCGAGACTGCTGTCCGGCAGGCCGTGGCGACGGCTCTCAATGTCCAGGAGATCACCCGGGCGGTCACCCACGGGTACGGCGTTCCCATCACCGTTCCGACCTATCACGGATCGTGGGCATATCCGGCCGATTTCGAGGGCTGGCCCCATGATCCCGAGCTGGCGGCGCAGATGCTCGATGAGGCGGGGTGGGTGCTCAACAGCGAGACCGGCGTGCGGGAGAAGGACGGCGTGAGCACGGAGGTGCGCTGGAACCACGCCTCGGGCGACGTGGCTGACCGGACGGCGGCCATGGTTCAGCAGGACCTGGAGGCGGTGGGATTCAGGCTGGACATCCAGGCGGTGGACTTCGCCACTATGACCCATCTCCTCATGCCGAGGGATTCAAAGGGCGTCGGCCGAGCCCACACGCCGGATGATTTCCACATCTACACTCTCGGTCTGACGGTGCGGGCCGATCCCCAGCCGATCGAGCGGCAGTTCCACTCGGCCAATGTGTCGCCCCAGGGGCATAACTACGTCAGCTATTCCAACCCCAGGGTGGATGAGCTGTTTGCGGAGGCGAGAAGATCCCTGGATTTCGAGACGCGCCGGGCGGTCTTCCAGGACCTGTTCACCATACTCGGCACCGACGTTCCCTGGATACCGCTGTATTCGGCGGTACAGGCCAGTGGTGCCCACCAGAGAGTGCAGAACTTCGATCCGAATGCCCTGGGCCAGGTGCACAACATCACCGAGTGGTGGCTGAAAGACGATTGAGTGGGGGCGGTTCCCCGGGGATGTCCTCCCCGGGGAACCGCGCAGCAGATGACCGGGTTGGGAGGTAAAGAGTCGTGGGTGCATATGTGGTGAGGCGGATCATTCAGAGCGTTCCCCTGTTGATCGGGATAACGATCATCACCTTCGGCATAATGCAGCTGGCCCCGGGCAACCCTCTGATGATGATGGTCAATCCGGACACCAGTCCCGAGGATTACCTCAAGGTGCAGGAGCAGCTGGGAATGGACCGCCCCCTGCACATACAGTATCTCAGGTGGTTGGGCCAGGTCCTGCGGGGCAACCTCGGTTACGCCGTGCAGTCGGGTCGCCCGGTCGCGGAGCTGATCCTGGAGCGTCTTCCGGCGACGATCACCCTCAGCCTCTCTGCCCTGGCCGTCAGCTACACCCTCTCCATCCCGCTGGGGGTGATATCGGCACTGCGGCAGCATTCAGTGGTCGACTACTGCCTGACGCTGTTTGCCTTCTGGGGGCTGTCCATTCCCAACTTCTTCTTTGCCGTCATCCTGGTCTACATCTTCTCGCTGCGTCTGAACCTGCTTCCCACCTCCGGGCACATGTCCATTTACGAGGAATTCACCGGCCTGGCCTTCGTTCTCGATCGCGTCCGCTACCTGATTCTGCCGGTGCTGGCCCTGGCGCTCGGCGGCATGGCCAGCAACATGAGGTACACCCGGTCCAGTATGCTGGACGTCCTGGGGGAGGACTACATCCGCACGGCTCGGGCCAAGGGACTGGCCGGACGGGTAGTCATCTATAAGCACGCCCTGCGCAACGCCCTCCTGCCCATCATAACGGTCTTCGGCATGACGGTGCCCTTTCTTTTGGGCGGATCTTTCATCATCGAGACCATCTTCGCCTGGCCGGGCATGGGGCGTTTGGGAGTCAGTGCTATATTTGCGCGGGAATACCCGATCCTGATGGGACTCAATCTGCTGACATCGAGCCTGGTGCTTTTCGGGAATCTCCTGGCGGACGTGCTGTATGCCTTTGCCGATCCGCGGATTCACTACTCCTAGGAGGTGAATGGACGTGAGAACTGATGGGATCACTGATGTGAGTGCCTCCTACGGACTGCGCCCCGTGTGGAGGCGCTTTCGCAGGCATCGCCTCGCCTTCTGGGGTCTGGTGGTGGTGTCCTTCTTCTGCTTGATGGCGGTCTTTGCCTCCCAGGTTGCCCCTCACGATCCATACCGCACATTCGTGCGCTCCGACGGTTCCTACGCGGTCTGGGATCCCCCCTCGAGTGCGCACCTGCTGGGCACGGACAACGTCGGCCGGGACGTTCTCAGCCGGCTGATATTTGCCGGGCGGGTGTCGATGAGCGTCGGCATCATTGCCGTGGCAGTCTCCACCGTCATTGGGGTCATCCTGGGCTCAGCCGCCGGCTTCTTCGGGGGGCCCGTCGACAGCGTGATCATGCGGTTCACGGACACGGTCATATGCTTCCCGGTGCTCTTTTTAGTCCTGATTGTGGCGACCATGGTCGGCCCCAGCATATACAACATCATGCTGGTGATCGGCCTGATCTACTGGACGCGGACCTGCAGGCTGGTGCGGGCCGAGTTTCTGCGGCTGAGGGAGATGGAGTTCACCGAGGCGTCCCGCGCTCTGGGTGCCGGGTCCCTGCGGACCATCTTCCGGCATCTTCTACCCAATGCCATCTCCCCGGTCACCGTGTCGGCGACCCTGTTGATAGCGCAGGCCATCCTCATTGAGGCCTCGCTCAGCTTCCTGGGGGCGGGGGTGCAGCAGCCGGTGGCCAGCTGGGGGAACATGCTGAACGAGGCCACCAGCTACACGGTGCTGGCCACCCGGCCGTGGTTGTGGGTTCCACCGGGGCTGGCCATCATGCTGACAGTGCTGGCGGTGAACTTCATCGGAGACGGATTGCGGGAGGCGCTGGACCCCCGCCAGAAGCAGTAGAGGGGAGATGTGAAATATGTATGTGTACACCGATTCCGAGATCGCCTCGGAGAAGCTGGAGCAGATGCGCAGGATGCTCCGGGACTTCGGCGCCGATGCCTGGTTTGTGATTGATGCCGAGGGGCGTGATCCCTGTTTGCCCCTGTTGGTGGGAGGAGCCACCTCGGGGAAGAGCATCTACGCATTTGACGCGAGCGGCCGCTGCACTGCTGTGACTTCCTGGCCGGATAGGGGGCACGTCGAGTCACTGGGGATCTTCGACGAGATTATCACCACTGAGGGGCGTGGACTCGCGCCGGCCTTCCTCGATCTTTACGAGAGGATGCAGCCGGAGCGATTTCTGCTGAACTTCTCCGAAACGGACGGCCTGTGCGACGGCCTCAGCCACGGATCGTACCTGTGGCTCGAGCGCTTGCTGGGCAGAGAGGAGATGAGCAGGGCTGCGTCGAGCCAGCCGGTCCTGACCCAGCTGCGGGCGGTGAAGTCCCGGCGCGAGATGCAGAGGATACAGCGTGCCATTGACTTCAACCTGGACATCTACCGGGAAGTCCGGGAGCAGATACGGACGGGGATGACCGAGAGGCAGATCCAGGAGCTCTTCCGCGCTGCGGTGGAGAGTCGGGTTCCCCAGGGCGTGATGCCACAGGAGGGGCCGCTGGTGCTTCTGCCCAGGGCCGGCATGTCGCACCGGAAACCGACCGATGCCGCGCTGACACCTGGCGATCTTCTGGTGTGTGATTTCACTCCGGGCTACCGGGGATATCACTCCGACATTGCACGCACCTTCTACCATCTGCGACCGGGCGAGGACAGGGCTCCCGATGCCTACTGCAAGGCCTTCCAGTCCATTCGCGGTGCGATACAGGCCGCCTTTGACGGAATGGGACCGGGCGCGTTGGGAAGTGAGGTTGACGGTCTGGCGCGGGATTATCTCATTGAGCGGGGATATCCGAGTGTGAAGCATTCCGTCGGTCATCAGATTGGACAGAAGGTTCACGACGGAGGCACGGGACTGCGTCCGGTGCGCGAGGGTGAGGATCCCGGGGCGGCCGGCGTCCTGCAGGAGGGCGAGGTCTACACACTCGAACCGACAATACTGGAGGGCGAGCTGAGCATGATCACCGAGGAGAATGTGAGGGTGGGGCCCGGTGGTGCCGAGAAACTGCATCCGTGGCAGCTGGACCTGTGGTATCTGGGTGACGGAGCGCGATCCGCCTGATGCCAATCGCACGGTGATCAGTCCCGTGGTGTGAGCTGGTGGGGCCGAATCGGACTGCTAGGCTTGTGAGTGTGGGACAACGGCATGGTGAGTGCTGTTATCGATGAGCAAAGGTACACTGGTCGCCGAAGACTCGCCTCAGGGGTCTCACTCAGAGTGATGCAGGCAGCGATGACTGCCGCGGAGCGCACGCCGCTGGCCGGTTTTCCCTGATGAGTGATGGGTCGACCCTCAGGTCAGCTTTCAGTCCTTTTGTTGAGCATAACGCAACCCCGCACTTGACTTGGTAATGGTACGGGTTGTATACTGAATGAGCGCTCATTCATACCTGGCAGACTAATCTCGCGATCCCGGTCAGAGGCTCGGGGGTGAGCGGGTTTGCGGCCGTGGAGTTTGTGCTGGTGGCGGTCTCGCCATGATCGACTGATGTTTGAGATAGCTGCTGAAGTTGTATGTGTACGGTAGAAGACACTTCTGATGATATCGGATTGAAGGTGAGAGTTTGACCGTTGTCCTGATATACGGGTTTGTTGCTGCCGGATTCGCCCTCTCGCTCTGGAAGGATCCCAGGAGGACCCTTATGGCGCTCAGTGTGGGGCAAAGGGCCCTGCTCAAGATGCTGCCGAGCCTCACGGTCGTAGTGGGCCTGGTGGGGCTCCTCGCAGCCGTGGTTCCCCCGGAGCTTATCGGCAGGTACCTGGGCCAGGGTTCGGGTCCCTGGGGCACGATGGCGGCGGCAATGCTGGGGGCTGTCATGCTTCTTCCCAGTCTCGTCTCGTTCCCATTGGCCGCGGCGCTCTTGCGGTCGGGTGCGACGCTCATGACCATTGCCGCTTTCATCACTACTCTGACAATGGTTGGAGTGGTTACGGCCTCACTTGAAGTGAAGGAACTGGGCAGGCGTTTCACGGTAATCAGAAATGGTCTCAGCTTTGTCTTTGCTCTTTTGATTGCTGCTCTCATGGGAGTGATCCTGTCATGAAGAGAATCGGTCCCTGGAAGGGCGTCATCATCCTCGCGGTAGCTTATCTGGTGATGGGGTTTGCATTTCCTGCCCTCTTTGCTGGAGCCATGGAGGTATCTCGAAGCTACGTCGTCGAGATGGCCATGATCATACCGGCGGTTGTCCTTCTGATGGGTTTGTTCGAGGTGTGGATACCGAAGGAGATGATCCGACGGCTTCTCGGGCGAAGGGCGGGAGCCAGGGGCGTATTCCTGGCATTTCTGATGGGGACCGCCCCTACCGGTCCGCTGTACGCGGCCTTCCCCTTTGCTGCAAGCCTGATGAAGAAGGGAGCCAGTCCCGCGAACGTCATGGTGTTCCTGGGGGCCTGGGCTGCTGCGAAGGTGCCGCAGATCGCCATGGAGGCCAAGTTCCTGGGCCTTGACTTTGCTGTCGTCCGCCTGGTCCTGACGGCTGTTTCACTGGTAGTGATGGGGTACCTGGGTGAGGCGCTGCTGACCAGATCAGGGCGCCATCCGGTGACCGAGGGGAGTGAGATTCCAGATGAGAAGGGTTGACCTGATGAGTCTGGTGAGATACCGGGATGACGGCCCCAGCAGGAATTGCCTGCATGACGCTGAACGCGCAAGGGTACTGCTTCTGTGTTTCAGGGCAGGTCAGGAGGTGGATCCCTGTGTCATGGAAAGGGATGTCATCTTCGTTGTTGTCAGCGGCAGGGGGATCCTGTCAGAACGCGAGGAGGATGCCGCTTTGCGACCAAACGTCATGGTGACTGTGCCTTCAGGGACTGAACGCATGATCAGGGCAGAGGATGATCTGGTGGTGCTGGCCATACAGACCTGATACAGGTGCACAGATTCGGTGCGGATGAGACGATCCCTGGTCATGCTTCTGCTGGCCCGCGCTGCCGGGGAGAGGAGTATACGGGATTCTGGACAGGGGGTTGAGGCCCGTCCCGAGAACACTGTATAGTGATTGTTGGATGCGTCACGTTCGCCGCATTTACTGACATCTCAACATTCTCCGAGTCCCTGCTGCTAAGGGCCGGCCCATCCGCCGGGCTATGTAGCACGGACCGGTAAGGGTTCCGTGGGGAAACCCTGGAGCCTCCCGCGCTCGGAAAGGAGAATCTTTATGGACCCGTGAACGCCATCTCCTTTTGGAGATGGCCTTTTCAGTTTTTGCGCCCGGTTTTCCGAAGGTTGTGAGAGGAGAGTTTCTGATGACCAGAAGACTGATTGTTCCCCTTGCGGCAATTCTCGTCGTGACCCTGCTTCTGTTCGGCTGTGCCCCAAGGGAGACGGAAGATACGCCCGAAGCGCAGGCCGGCGACGAGGATGCTATCACCGTGGTGTGTGAGCGCTCCGGAGAGACGGAGATCACCATTGCGGAGCTGAAACAGATGAGAGCCATCACTGCAGACATCGTCAGAGAGACGGACGATGGCACGGAGGAATACGAGATCAGGGGAGCGCTTCTCGATGGCGTCCTCGATCTGGTCGGCGAGAAGATCGAAGACCTGGACGGCATCCGGTTTGTCGCCGGAGATGGTTATGCCGTCAATGTACCGGGGGAGATCGTCGCCGGCAGGGACATCATCTTCGCCTACGAGATAGACGGCGAGCCCCTCCGCGAGGGCACCAGGCCCATCAGGGTATTCATCCCGGATGAAGAGAGCATGTACTGGGTCAAGAACGTGGTGGAGATCGAGCTGCTGTATCCGGAGGAGACTGTCGAGATCAACCAGATCGTGTTCCTGGAGACCAGGTTCTCCGAACTGGAGACGGTGGAGTACGAGGACGGGGACCTGGCGGTGCGCACGGGCGAGCTGGTGGCCCTGATTCCTCCCGCGGAGTCGGTGAGCATGACTGCCGCCGACGGCTTCAACAAGACGGAGGAGTACGATACCTTCATCGATGCCTTCATGAAGGTCACCGGGCCCGACGCCCCGGCCTTCCGCTCTCCCGATCTGCCCGCCGGCATGCACGTCCGGGACCTGGTGTGGTTGTCATGTGGGGACACGGCCTTCTTCTCCGTGACCCGCGGATCGGAGATCCTCGACAGCGCGTCGGCGGGGGATCACCAGGGGGTTTCCCTGGCGCACCTGGCGGAGCAGCTGGGGCTGCTGGAGGCGGAATCGTACATCCTCGAGGCAGTCGACGGCTACGAGGTGGAGGTGACCCGGGAGGATCTCGCCCTGGGGATCGTCTACCTCCGGGATGATGGCCAGGTTGCCTCGGCCTTCGAGGACCTGCCCAAGAACACCAGTGTCAAGGGTCTTCTGCTGCTGAAGGTTGCTGAATGATGTGAACGGGCGGCGGAGGTCCTTTCTGGCCAGGTTCACCATCTTCGACCTGATCGTCATGTCGCTGATGGCCTGTCTCGGCCTGGCCACCAAACCCCTGATAGTGCCCCTGGCCCACATCATCACCGGGCCGCTGTTCATACCCGGGGGTACGGTCGCCGGGGGGTTCTACATGATGTGGATTGTGCTCGGGGCGGCACTGGTGGGCAAGCTGGGGGCCGGCACCCTGGTGGCGGCGGTGCAAGCCATCGTGGTGATGGCCCTCGGGATGCTGGGCACGCACGGGATCATGAGCATCTTCACCTACATCCTGCCGGGGCTGGCGGTGGATGCCGCGTTCGCGGCGAGCCGGTACCGGGTGGGCTCGGGATCCTGCTTTGCCGCCGGCATCGCCGCGAATGCCAGCGGCGCGCTGCTGGTGAACTTCGTGTTCTTCCGACTGCCCGCCGTGCCGCTGATCCTGAGTCTCTCCGCCGCAGCCCTGTCCGGAGGTGTCGGCGGCCTGATTGCCCACGCGGTGATGATCCGCTTCAAGGGCAGGATGGCGCAGTGAACTGTTGGGAGTGGTGACATGAGCTCGCGGTTGCAAGTGACGATTGCGGTGATTGCCCTGGCATCCGTCCTGGTCGGGACGGCTCTCACGGGCCTTTCCTGTGCTGACCGGAGTATCGACTCCTTCGTTCCTCCCCTGAAGGTGATGGGTGACGTTGAGAGTCCAATTGCCGTGGGGGAGCTGGACGAGAGCCGGTTCGAGATCGAGTCGGTTGAACTGAGGGAGGCGACCGTCCGGGCCCTGTCCCTGGACGAACTGGTGCAGGAGGCGGTTCCCCGGTCTGAGGATTTCGATGTTCTGTTGGTCGGTGACGATGGGAGGAGTGCGATCATCGGTGGCGGGGATCTGTCCGGCAGCCGGGTGGTCTTCAGTGCGGACTACGGCTGGGAGGCGATCAACCGTGAGCACCCGGTCAGCAGCAATGTGAAAATGCTGCGGGAGGTCGTGATCATCGCCCGGGGACTATTTCCCGGTGAGGGTTTTAGCGTAATGGATACGGAATCGGATCTTTTGCACCTGTCACCGGGGGAGCTGTACCGGGACGGGTACCTCGTACGTCCCCGCCACGTGGGTAGTGCGAGTGTCGCGGGGGATTCCGGCGAGCTCGGGGCGGATATCTTCGAGCGAGAGAGAGTGATCGACCTGGGGCAGTTCACAGACCTCTCCGACCGTGACTCGGTGCTGGTGTTCGGCGAAAACGGTGAGGTGCAGGGTCTGCGTCAGGATGGATCCTTTCTTCTCGGTGACCACAACGTGTCCTACCGGGACGGCGAGGTGTCAATCGAGGGGGTGCGGGGCCTGGTCCTCGATCCTCCGGAGAGGATGATCACCGACGTGTACCACGACGCGCACCGACTCCTGGAGCGGGACGAGAGGGTGCTTCTCATCCTGCTGGACGGTTTCGGCTATCATACGTACCTGCGGGCGGCCGAGATGGGCTGCACTCCATTTCTCGCGTCCCTTCCCGGGCCCGAGATGGCGCTGTCCGTGTATCCGTCCGTGACCGTCGTCAACTTCACCGCGGCGCTCACCGGCGTGACGCCCGATGTGAGTGGGGTGCGCGCAAGAGGCATAAGAAGCGCGGAGGTGCCGACGATCTTCGGACTCTGCCAGGAGATGGGCTGGGAGGCCCAGGCGGTACTGGGCCCGATGGGAGTGATCGATCTGGAGATCGATCCAGTGCTGTGTGTGGATGCAGATGGAGACGACAGCAGCGACGATGAGATCAGGGATGCCGCGCTTGCGGAGATGTCGCACGATCATGATCTGCTCCTGGTGCACTTCAAGGACATCGACCGGGCCGGCCACACCTACGGGGAGATGGCAGGGGAGACGCTGGAGGCGATGCGCAGGATTGACGGCTTCGTGGAGGAGCTGGTGGGGGCGTGGCCGGGGCGGGTCATGATATTCGCCGATCACGGCATGCACTCGACCGGCGCGACCGCGGAGGGTGAGAAACGCGGGGATCACGGATTCGTGATCGTCCAGGACATGATCACCCCGTACTGGGAGCTCGATGGGGGGCGATACCGTGAATAGGACAGTCCTGATCTCTCTGGGGGTGCTGGTCGTCGCAGTTTGCGTCTTTGCCTATCTGAACGCGGCAGATTCGGAGGACAGGCTGCGGAACCAGAGGGAGGCCCAGATCTTCGTCGTCGCCGGCGGAGACAGAACGCCGGTCGACTTCGACGCGATCCTGAAGCTGGAGGAGTACAGCTTCGAGGCGACACTGAGGAGCAGCGACGGCACTGTGCGGGACCATACCTACGGCGGCGTCCGGATGAGGGATCTGCTGGATCACTGCGGGGTGGATCTGGCTGGCGCCGAACAGGTGATCACCCACGCCGTCGACGGCTACACCGTGGCCCTGTCTGCTGATGAGGTGCTGCAGGAGGACAATGTCTACGTCGTCTACATGATCGACGGAGAGCCCATGGCGCCCAGGGAAGACGGGGGCTCGGGGCCGTATCAGCTGGTAATCCGAGAGGATGAGTTTGGACAGCGGTGGAACAAGTACCTGATGGAGATCGAAGTCCGTTGATCAGCCCGGTCGTCGCCCGGAACCTGGGGTTCTCCTTTCCCGGTGAGGACGATCCACTGTTCGCCGGCATCGACCTGGAGGTGCGCAGGGGTGAGGTCGTGGCCGTTGTCGGCCTGAGCGGCAGCGGCAAGACCACCCTCTGCTACTGCCTCAGCGGGATCATCCCCCTGATCAGGGAGGGCAGGATGGCGGGCCGGGTGACCCTGAACGGGACCTGTACGCGAGATATGAGCCTGCCCCAGGTGGCGACGACGCTGGGGATTGTCTTTCAGAATCCCGACACGCAGTTGTTCTTCCCGGTGGTGGCCGACGAGATCGCCTTTGGCCCCGAGAACCTGTGCCTGCCGCCGGAGGAGATCGAGGAGCGGATCGGGCTGGTGCTGCAGAAGGTGGGCATGGAGAGATTCCGTCACCGGAACCCGCACCAGCTGTCGGGGGGACAGAAGCAGCTGATCGCCCTGGCCGCGGTGCTGAGCCTGGACCCGGAGATTCTCATACTGGACGAGGTCATGTCGCAGCTGGATGCCGAGGGCAGGGGCAGGATAAGGCAGCTGATAGGCATGCTGAGGGACGAGGGCAGGGCCGTCGTGATGGTGGAACACAATCCTGACAACCTGGATGTGGCGGACCGGGTGATGCTGCTCAGAGGCGGCAGACTGACGGCGATCGGCGGCAATCTGTACGACGCATTGTGACGGGTGATGGCATGCTGAGTTTGACTGATGTCAGCTATACCTATCCTGCAGGTGACGACAGGATCCTGCGCGGGATCAATCTGCAGGTGGCCGGCGACGGAGTCACCGCCATCACCGGTCCCAACGGGAGTGGCAAGACCACCCTGGGCAAGATAATGGCCGGTATCATCAAGCCGGCCGCGGGAAGGGCAGAGATCTTCGGCACCGACACCCGGGAGATGTCCCTGGGGCAGATAGGGCAGAAGATTGGCTACCTGTTCCAGGAACCCGAGCGACAGATCTTCGCCCCGACGGTGGAGGAGGAGCTCTCTTTCGTGTTGAGGGTTCGCGGTCTCCCCGGGGCGGAGATTGAGGACACGGTGAGCCAGATGCTGGAGCGCTTTCACCTGCTCGGGCTGAGGGATCGCTTCCCCTTCCTCCTCAGCAGGGGAGAGAAGCAACGCCTGGCCCTGGCGGCAGTGTTGGTGAACCGTCCCCGTTTCCTGGTCCTGGACGAGCCCACCACCGCCCTGGACCTGCGGAGGCAGGTGGAGC
>JAWOBW010000239.1:0-19363 GCA_046484105.1 Bacillota bacterium | reverse complement strand
GGCGCGGGAGGGCGATACTCCTCCATAAACTCGTGCAGATTTGCCGCGTGAATGGGCGAGTCGATGCTTCCCCAGGTGCTCACTTCATCGCACTCCGTCTGTAGGATGGAGCCGATCAGGGGCCCGAGGGCGTCGCCCGTGGATCTGTCGGTTCCGATGCAGACGACCTCGAAGGATGAGGGCCAGCACATCTTCGCCAGATGTCTTCCCAGCTGGCCCGGCAAGTCCTTGCCGGGATCGAATCGTATCTTCATTTCATCCTCCCGGGCTTTGCAGGCATAGCTGAAGTATATGGAGTCTGCCTCCAGAATATGTATGGGTGGACGGAGGTCAGCGCATGACCGGTCGGCGGGCCGCAGGCGTCATTCATATCCTCACAATTGCGGCGGCGTATGTGGGAGCCGTGGTGGGCGGGGGCTTCGCCACGGGCAGAGAGGTTCTTCACTTCTTCTCATCACCGACAACAGCAGGAGGGACGGCCCTGGCCATCGCCGGAGGGGGGTTCATTCTCGGTGGAGTGGCCCTGATGATGCTGAGTAGCCGACTGGATGCTCGCTCCGCCTCGGAATTGATTGCAGCTGCCTGGAGCGGTCCCGCCGGTCGTCGCCTGGCAGGACCGGCCCTGGGCATGTTCTACTTTCTGATCCTGGCCGTGGTGTATTCCGCCAGCGGGGCCGTGGCGGGGGAGTGTGGTCTGTCCCGAAGTGCCGGTGCGATCGGCATGGCAGCGGCGGTCTTCGTCTGTCTCTATGTCGGCCCCGGCGCGATACGCGCGGTGAACCTTCTCCTCCTGGCACTGCTGGGGCTGACACTACTGTCCACGGCCCTCGAGCTGTCACCTTTGATCCCCAACGGAGCCGGGCAAGACGCCAGTCCGGCCGACCCTGTGTTGTATGTCAGCTACAATCTCATCTTTGCCATGGCAGTGTTTCCGGGTCTGGCCGGGAAGAGTGAAGGGGTATGCCTCGCCGGTGCAGCACTGGGAGGACTCTCTCTCGCCGCCCTGTGCTGGGCGGAGTGGCGGATCATGATGGAGGTATACCGCCATGTGGCCGGCGCCGATGTGCCCCTGAGAGTGGCTGTGGCCCTGGTGCGACCAGCGGCTGCGCCATTGTACCCACTTCTGATCGCCTGGTCGCTGCTGACCACGGGAGTGGCCGTGGGCTGCGGGCTCGTCGGCCAGCGCCTGAACCGTCCCGCGGGGTGGAAGACAGTCTTGCTAGTCACGGTGCTTCCCCTGCCTGCGGCCGGCATCAACCTGGCCCGGCTGGTGCGCCTGCTGTATCCTCCTCTCGGGTGGCTGTGCCTGATGTTTTGGCTGAGACTGTTCTGGCGAAACGCAGGACACCTCCTCAAACGGACGTCTCCGGTCTGATATGGTATGCTAGGGACATGAAGACGAACGGGGGGGAGACAAGCCTTTGACCGAGAACTCAATGGAACGGAGGCCGGCAAATGCACGACGACACTGAGCAGTCTGCGACGGAAGAGGAATTTGAGCGTGCAGTTGATCTTCTGGACCGGGGGCAGAATCGAGAGGCACTGGAGATCTTGCTGCCTTTCATCGAACAGTGTCCGGAGCACGTCCAAGCTCTCAACAAGGCTGGTGTGGCATACGCCCGCCTGGAGGAGATGATCGGAGCCGAGAGGTGCTTTCTGAGGTCGGTCATCGCTGACCCTCAGCATGTTGCCGCCCTGTCAAACCTCGGAAACATATACCTGGAACGCGATGACACCAAGAGGGCTATAGCCCTGTACAAGAAAGCCCTCAAGTACGATCCGGACTACTCTGCTGCGCATAACAACATCGCGGCCGCTTACAGACGAACAGGTGACAGGAGCAAGCAGGTTGAACACTTCAAGAAGGGGCAGCGCCTCAGGCTTCGCAGCCAGGAGGGCAGGAATGACCCTCGGAGGCCGTGGATTCGCAGACGGGCCCGCACCTCCGAGGAGACAGATGCGTCAGGAGCGGGGGAGGCTGGGGACACTGCTCGTGCTGGGGGGCGCAGGGGATGTCTGGGCAGTGCGATCATCGGCGCATTGTTGATAGTGATATTGCTGGTCGTGATCTTCTGAAGCGGGCCCTCGGACCGGTGCTGTGGTTGGCCCTCTTTGCGGCCGTGGTTGTCTTTCTTGCCTGGGGTTATCCTCTGGCCCTGGCCCCGCAGTCATCCGGTGCTCCCGAGATCGCGCCCGTATTGAGCCGCCCCCTGACCGGGCCAGGCCTTCCTCTGGCAATAGTGACGATTTCTCCCGTCAGTACAACCGGAGAGGGATTGCCCGTGTTGGTGCTGCAGAAAAGGGACGACGGCTCGCTCCTCTGGGAGATGGAGGGGAGTTCTGGACCCGTTCATCTGCCTGGTCCTGCATCTTCCGAGCAGTTGCTGACGACTTGCGGCGATCACGCGATTGTCGTCGCGCAGTTCGGAGGGACCGACCTGGTCGTTCTGACTGTCGGTGATGAGGGGATCGTCGCCGAGAGCTGGGCCGCTCCCACTGGGGTTGTCACCGGCCTGTACGCCCACTCTCAGGGGCTAATGTGTGTTACCACCGCTGCGGACAGTGCCCTCTATCCGGATGAGTTTCCCGCCGACGGGCATCAGCCCGTCCCGCCTGATGGCGCACTCATTGCTGATCATCTCTGGTTCTGGGACCGCGGCAGCTGGGCGCGGCAGCCCTTCACGATGGGCGACGCCGTCGTGTTGGCACATTGCCCAGATCAGGAGGGGCGGTTTCCCTCGCCGGATTCGGTGCTCGTCCTCCAGTTGAGCGATCTCCGGGCGGGGGGAGGCTCGTCCCCACTGCAACTCAGATTCCTGCGGGACGGAGAGGTCTCGGGCGAGTGGTTGCTCAGCCCGGGAGACGAATGGACCTGCGCTCCACACCTGGCCCTAGGTGCAGACGGTGCGGCCGATCCCCTGGCGCTGCTGTGGAACGGAACGCAGGTTGCGGCGTACGGGGCCGGGGGCGGTGAGCCGAGATGGGTCTTTAGCCCGCATGAGGGCGCGTCAGGGACCGCGGAGGTGACTAATGCTTTCACAGCCGGTGCGGGCGCTGTGGTCACATCGGTCGAGACGGTCCACTTTCTGGACAAGGACGGTCGCGTGAGCGGTAACGTGACTCCGGCCTCGCCGGTAGTCGATGCCTTTCCCCTCCCGGATTCCTCAGTCTTCGTGGTGATGACCGAGGAGGCGATCTTGATGTACGATGAACGGGCGCACAGACTGTGGTCGGGCCCCGTGGACTGCCCGCCCCTCGCCTGGGACATGTTCACAGTCAGAGATGGCGACGCGCGCACCCATTACCTCAGCGTGGCCACCGCCTGTGAACTCCTTCAGTACCGACTTGATGTGCCTGATTGAGGAGGATGAAGACTGTTGGCCAGCAGACGACGCCCTTTGCCAGGTGTAAACCGCGCCCACTACTGGGCCCTGGGGGCCGTGTTGGCCGCCGCTCTACTACTGCTGCGGTTGGAGCTGGATCAGCTGTGGCCCGCGAGCCCCATCTGGGTGCGCTCGCTGCTGGCATTCGGCCTTACTGCTGCCATTGGCGAGCTGTGGGTGGCCAGGTACTGGCCGCTTCTGCGCGGCACGGCGACCGAGGCACGCGAGGTGGCACTGGAGTTTTCGCTTCTGGTGATGGTGCTGACTGCAGTGCTGGTCCTCCTGGAGGTGGTCGCGGACATCATTCTGCCCGTGGGACCAGTTGCATGGATCTGCTACATGTCATATGTGTTGATGGATGCCTCATATCAGTGGTAGTTTTGACTGGGTGGCGATGAGACAGTGTTGAAGAGCGCGAGATTCGCCGGTGCGGTGCTGTTGCTCGCGGTAGTTTGCGTGTCATCGGGTTCAATACTCATTCGTCTCGCCGACGCGCCAGCGCTGACTGTGGCCCTGTACCGGCTGGGCTATGCGGCGATCATACACGGTTCGCTCTCCATATTCACCCGGAATGGCTATCGTCGCCTTGACCGTGATCTCTTTGCCAAGTCCCTGATTGCCGGCGCCGCCTTAGCAGTACACTTCGTGCTGTGGATCATGTCCCTGGATCACACCACAGTGGCGGCCTCGACTGTGCTGGTCTCATTCCATCCCATATTCACCGCTCTCTTCGCCTACCTCTTTCTGCGGGAGAAGCTCTCGTCGGGTCAGCTGTCATGCGTGATGCTGGCCCTCTGCGGCACGGTTGTGATCACGGGAGGAGCCCACTTCGGCGGGGCGGGATCGCTGCTCGGTGAGGGGCTGGCCCTCGCCGGCGGAGCCGCCCTGGCGGTGTATCTACTGGTGGGAGCGCGAGTGCGGGCCCAGGTGCCCACCCTGGTCTACACAACGGTCGTCTACGCCTTCGCCGCCCTCTGTGTGATGAGCCTGATACTGCTGACCGGTCATCCGCTGGCGGGAGGAGGGGGGCGGCAGCATCTCATCTTCCTGGCCCTGGCCGTGGTTCCCACCCTGCTGGGGCATACGTTGCTCAACTGGTCCCTGGCGCACACCCGGGCCTTTGACGTATCGGCGTCTGTCCTCGGAGAACCTGTGGGCGCGACCTTGCTCGCCGCTCTCCTTCTCAAGGAGATGCCGGCTGCGCACCAGCTGGCGGGAGGGACCCTCATACTCATCGCCCTGGCACTGCTGCTGAGGAATCGGTCGACCGCTGAGATCGACAAACTCTCACGAAGGTCCGGGAGGTGCGAAAAATGACATGGCTGGACTGGATGCTCCTGGTGGTGATCGCGCTGGGCATTGTCAACGGGGTGAGGCGGGGCCTGATCTACTCCCTCTTCGGCCTCGTCGGGTTGGTGGTCGCCCTCGCGGCGGGATGGTCCTATGCTCCGTCCCTGGCCGAGTACTTCGAGCAAACCTGGGGCTGGCAGCGGCGCCTGGCGGAGTACCTGGCCCGTTCGGTGCCCTTTCCGCAAAAGGTCGGTGGAATGCTGTCACCCGGTGCCGACTACTCCGAGTTCGCCAGGATGGCGCTGACCGTCCTGGGCTTCATTGTGGTGTTTCTCGCGGTGACGGTAGCCGTCCGAGTCCTGGCCCACCTGCTGCGTGCAGTCCTCGGAGGCGGTTTCACCGGAGCCCTCGACCGTCTGCTCGGGGGGTTGTTCGGCTTCTTCACCACAACGATCTCGCTCAGCGTCCTGCTGGGCATAATGGTTATGCTCTCCGCCTCCATGCCCTCGCTTCATTGGGCCGGGTTGGCCGTGGAGGAATCGTCCCTGGGCAGGGAGCTGGCGCGCGTGTTCTACTTGCTGAGTCCCCTTAGCGAACGTCTATTGCAGCTCATCACCTGACAGGAGGTGTTTCGATGACCCTGATGGAAATATGGCAGCAGTACCAGACCAATCTGCAGCCTGCGACATGGGTGCGAACCCTGCTGACAATCGTGCCCCTGATCGTCGGCTTTCACCTGCTGATCAGGATTGCCAGTGCGGCGATTGACCGGGGAGTAGACATCACTGAACGGAGAATCCGCAGGGAGGAGGAGACTCGCAGGGCCGAGACCATCCGCGGTCTGCTGAAGTCCCTGGTCCGCTATGTGGTCGACTTCTTCGCCATCACCACCGTGCTTCCCCTGTTGGGGATTCCGGCAGCCCAGCTGCTGGCCGGTGCCGGGATAGTCGGCCTGGCCGTCGGCTTCGGAGCACAGAATTTGGTGCGAGATGTCATTGCAGGATTTTTCTTCCTATACGAGAACCAGTTTACTGTGGGCGATTTCGTGGAGACCGAAGGTGTGACCGGCGTGGTGGAGGACATGGGCCTGCGCGTGACCAAACTGCGCAACTTCGCCGGTCAGATCCACATCCTGCCGAATGGAAGTATAGGCATAGTGACTAATTACTCGCGAGGTACCATGAGAGTTCTAGTCGACGTCGACGTCGCTTATGAGGAAGAGATTGATGAAGTACTGGCGCGCCTGGAGGAACTGTGTGGGGAGATGGCTGAAGAGATTCCCGACATCGTGGACGGACCGCGCGTCCTCGGGCTGCAGTCCATGAATGAGTCCTCGGTGACACTGAGGCTCATAGCCCGGGCGGCAAACATGCAGCAGTGGGGAGTGGAACGCACCATGCGCCACATGATCAAGCGGAGGTTTGCCGAGCTGGGGATCGAGATCCCCTATCCCCGGCGAGTCGCGGTGCCCCCGACCTGCACCAAGATTCTGGGCGGTCGGGAAGAGGAGGAGGATTCGCAGTGAGACCGACCATCCGGGTGGGCGACATCCTTACCTTGAAGAAGCCGCACCCCTGTGGATGCAATCGCTGGGAGGTCCTGCGGGTGGGTGCGGATTTCCGCCTGCGCTGTCTGGGCTGCAGGCGTCTGGTCATGCTCCCCCGCCGCAGGGTCGAGAGCCGAATAAGACACGTGGAGTCGACCTCCGATACGTCGGGACCCGGGGGGACCGGATCATGCAGCTGGGAATAGTGGGGCTGCCCAATGCGGGCAAGTCGACTCTGTTCAACCTGGTGACCGGGGGGGCGGCCAGGACCGACCTCTATCCCTTCACCACGGTGGACAGCAATGTTGGCACGGTGGAGGTTCCCGACGAGCGACTGGATCAGGTGGCACGGGCTCTCGGTTCGCGGCAGTCAGTTCCCTCAACCGTCAGGATCGTGGACATTGCAGGATTAGTTCCAGGTGCCAGTCGCGGGGAGGGCCTGGGAAACCGCTTTCTTGGCCACATACGAGAAGTCGATGCCGTGGCTCACGTTGTGCGTGCCTTCCAGAGGGAGGACGTGCCGCATTCTGAGGGGGACATCAATCCCCTGCGCGACCTCGAGCTGGTTGAGCTGGAGATGATTCTGGCTGACCTCGAGACAGTGCAGAGGCGCATTGAATCGATCGCCACGGCGGCCAGAAGCGGCGACCGGGTTCTCGCCGAGCAGATGAAGGTCCTCTCCGACCTGAAGCAGCGGTTGACGGCCGGCCAGTACCTGGCAACTTCCGACCTGTCTTCAGAGGAGGAAAGGGCCGCCGCCGATTTGCACCTGCTGACCTGGCGGCCCGTCCTGTGCGTGGCAAATGTGGACGAAAGCGAGATGGAAAGATTCTTGGCAGGTGACAGTTCGCGACTGGACCCGTTGCGGGAGCGGGCGTCTGAGCGTGGAATGAAGTTCACAGTCATTCCACTGGGATTTGAGCAGGAGCTGTCCACCCTGGCAGAGGGGGAGCGCCAGGAGTTTCTCCAGGATCTCGGGCTACAGCAGTCGGGACGGGAACGCTTCCTTCGGGCCGCGCATGAGCTCCTGGGCCTCATCACATTCTTCACCGGAAATGCCAAAGAGACCCAGGCACGTTCACTCCGCCGGGGGGCCACCGCGGTGGAGGCGGCCGGCAAGATCCACAGCGACATGGAGCGAGGATTCATCCGCGTCGAGGTGATCAATGCGGACGAGCTGCTTCCCGTGGGGTCTCGACGGGAGGCGCGAGACCGCGGCCTGCTCCGGATCGAGGGGCGCGACTACCTGGTCTCGGATGGAGATGTGATGGAGGTTCTTTTCCGTGTTTGATGCCCCCGGGCTGCGGTGGTATAATACACAGGTCGAAACAGTGAGATCACCTGCGTTTCTTCCTGCCTTGTTCAGAGAAGCAAGGCCGCACGCCCACGGGAAGGAGGCCTTTCATTGAGATTCCGCGATTATGAGACAATGTACATTGTGACTCCCGACCTCGGGGGTGAGTCGATCCGTGCCCTGGCGGCCAAGTACCTCGAGTTGATCAACGAGCTCGGGGGCGACGTGACCAGCGTCGAGGACTGGGGACAGCGCCGCTTTGCCTACGAGATCGATGACTACACCGAGGGGCACTACCTGATCATGCAGTTCAGCGGCAACGAGGAAATCACCCAGGAGCTGGACCGGAGGATGAAGCTGGATGACAACATCATCCGCATGATGACCGTTCGTCAGGGTGACTAATGATCTCATCAGGCAGAGAGAGGGGAGGAGACAGATGCTGAACGTTGTGGTCTTGATCGGGCGCCTCACTGCCGATCCGGAGGCGAGATATACGGTCAACGGCGTGGCGGTCACCAATTTCAGGCTCGCCGTCGATCGTCCCTTCACCAACCGCGAGGGAGAGCGGGAGACCGACTTCTTCGACGTCGTGTGCTGGCGCAAGCTGGCGGAGACGGTGGCCAACAACCTGCGCAAGGGCAGGCTGGTTGCCGTGCAGGGGCGGATGCAGCTGGATCGCTGGCAGCAGGACGGGCAGAACCGCAGCAAGGTTGTGGTCGTCGCTGACCAGGTTCGCTTCCTCGACTGGCCCTCGGATCGCGAGGGCAGAAAGGGGGGCGGTGATCGCCGTTCCCAGGGTGGCCAGAGCGCAAAGGACAGCGAGGATCTCCTGGAGGATTTCCTCGAGGAGAACGATCCGCCGCCCTTCAATTAGGAGGTGAAGATGATGAGAAGAAATCGCAAGCGCAGAAGGAAAGTGTGCACCTTCTGCATGGATAAGATTGATACTGTGGACTACAAGGACGTGGGAAGACTGCGCCGCTTTCTTAGTGACAGGGGCAAGATACTGCCCCGGCGGATCACCGGCAACTGCGCGCGCCATCAGCGCCAGCTGACCCGGGCGATCAAGCGAGCCCGCGTCATGGCACTGCTTCCCTTCACTGTGGAGTGATTAAGCCCTCAACAGGCCCAGTGGAAAGGGGGACAGGGCACGGGGCCGGTGCTCCCGGAAGTGCTCAAACACAAAGGTGATGTGGGAATTGCCAGAAATGTGCACGCGATCGAGTGGCTCAAGACGGAGATCATCGGAGAGCTGGGCAAGCTGTTCGGTGCGCTCATGACGGCCAAGGAAGATGCCGTGGTGGACAGCATGGCGGCGATTGTGTCGTGCTGTTACCTGCTCGCCAGGCGGGTGGGGATCAGCTTCAGCCGGATCGATGCCCGCATAGACCAGCGCCTGCGTTCAACGGCGCGCAACGAGCACCAACTGGAGACCTGGTACGGTGATCTGACCGCACTCATGGATTATCGCGAGGATGCGGAGAAGGGGCGTGATTGACAATTCGGCGCCGCGACCGCGAGGATTCCGGGGTTCGCCCACTCGCTGAGAGTGCGCTGCTGGCCGCCATAACCGTACTGCTGATGTTCATCGGCGCATACCTGCCCCTGGCGGGCCTGTTCGTGGTGCTCGCCTGGCCGGTTCCGGTCATGATCGTGATCATGCGACACGGGACGCGGTATGGCGTCCTGGCAGTGGCGGTCACGGTCTTTTTGGCGACCATGTTTCTTGGCGCGCTGCAGGCTCTCTTCGCTGGCGTCACCCTGGTCGGCTTCATAGGGCTGGCCTTCGGGGTTGGCCTGGAGAGGAACTGGAATGCGGCGACGCTCGTCGGGGCAGGCACAGTCGCGGTCACGATGGCCTTTCTGGTCGCCATCCTGGTAAGTGGCCCGCTGATGGGCGTGAACCTGTTTGAGCAGATTCAGTTCATGCTCACCGAGAGCGTCGAGCGGGCTGCAGACATGTACATCCGGCTGGGTCTCGATCAGCAGGCGGTGGAAGAGACGCGCGAGCAGATGGAGATGGCCCTGGTGTACCTGCAGATGGTCTTCCCGGCGGTGCTGATGTTCTCGGCCCTGACGTATGCCCTGTGGACCTACTTCATGACCCGTTTGATACTGCCCAGGCTCGGATATGAGGTTCCGAATCTGACGCCCTTTGCCGACTGGCGCGCTCCCATCTGGCTGGCCTTCATTCTCCTGGGAGCCTTTGCCGCGGACCTGTTGGCGCCGGGAGGAGAGTCCCTGCTCAGTGTGCTCGCGGGAAATGTGCTGTTCGCCAGCGACATGATCTACCGGGTCTTTGGCGTTTCATTGCTGTATTTCTTTCTCCGCCACTTTCTCCGTTCGAGGTGGCTCGCCGGGGGAGCGGTTGCTTTTCTCTCACTAAACGTGGTGGTCTATCTGCTCCTGCCCCTAGTCGGCATTCTGGATTCCGGACTGGACATCAGGAGGCGTTTTCGGTCCAGGACCACCGGCTGACTGACACTTGTATGCATCACTGAATCGGAGGAGGCGAGACGATGAGAGTAATCCTGATGGACAGGGTCGAGGGCCTCGGTGAACCGGGTGAGGTGGTCGAGGTCGCCAACGGCTACGCCCGCAACTATCTCATTCCCCGGGGTTTGGCGGAAAGGGCCACCAGGGAAAGCATGGCCAGGTGGGAAGAGGAGAAGAAGAAACGGGAGCGTATCGCGGAGATGGCGCGCGAGGAGGCCGAGAAGAAGGCCGCCCAGCTCGAGGACGCCGAGGTACAGATCTCCGCCAGGGCCGGAGAGAGCGGGAAACTCTTCGGATCCGTCACTGCCGCTCAGATTGCCGATGCCCTCAAAGACGAGACGGGGGTCGAGCTGGATCGCAGGAAGATCGTCCTGGAGGAGCCGCTACGCGAACTGGGAGAATACAGGATTCGGGTCGCACTGCATGAGGGGGTGAATGTCTTCGTCGCGGTGGTGGTCACCGGGGAGGAGGAGTAGTTTCCGCCAGGGAGAGGAGGAGCCGCGTTGAGCGCGCTGCTGGACCGCGTTCCACCACAGAGTGAAGATGCGGAGCAGTCGGTTTTGGGGTCGATGCTTCTGGACAGGGACGCAATAGCCCTGGCTGCGGAGATGCTGCGACCTGAGGATTTCTACCGCGGGGCGCACGGTAAGATCTTTGCCGCCATGCTGAAGCTGTACGACCGCAACGAGGCGGTCGACCTGGTCACGATAACAGAACAGATGCGCAGCAGCGGTGAGCTGGAGGCGGTGGGTGGAGCATCCTATCTTTCCTCTCTGGCCAATTCAGTTCCAACCTCCGCCAACATAGAATACTATGCCAGGATCGTCGAGCAGAAATCCCTGCTGCGGCAGCTGATCCGGGCCTGCGCGGACATCACCCGCCTGGCCTACTCCGCCGGCGACTCTTCCACGGATGTTGTGGACCGGGCGGAGCAGCTCATATTTGACATCGCCCAGAGCCGCATGACGAGGAACTATGCTCCCCTCTACGATGTGCTGAGGGACGCCTTTGAGGAAATTGAGAATCTCTATCACAACAAGGGTAGCGTGGTGGGTGTCCCCACCGGCTTTAAGTATCTGGACGAGATGACTTCCGGACTTCATCCGTCCGAACTGGTGATCGTCGCGGCCCGGCCGTCGGTGGGTAAGACGACCCTGGCGCTCAACATCGCGTCAAATGCAGCCCTTCGCAGCAACGTGCCCGTGGCCATATTCAGCCTGGAGATGGCCAGGGAGCAGCTGGCCCTGCGCCTGTTGTCCTGCGAGGCCGGCATCGACGGACATCGCCTGCGCACCGGATATCTCCGGGACGACGACTGGCCCAAGCTGTCGCGCGCCCTGGGTCGCCTGGGAGAGGTGGAGATCTACGTCGACGATACTCCGTCTTTGAGCGTGATGGAACTGCGCGGGCGAGCCCGCCGACTCAAGGCGGAGAGGAATGTGGGATTGGTGATCATCGACTACATGCAGCTGATGTACGCCGCCGGTGCGGAGAATCGCCAGCAGGAGATGTCCAATATTTCCCGGTCTCTCAAGGGACTGGCCCGGGAGATGAAGTGCCCGATCCTGGCCCTGTCGCAGCTGAGCCGGGCGGTGGAACAGCGATCGGACCACCGGCCCCAGCTGTCGGACCTGAGGGAGTCCGGAGCCATAGAGCAGGATGCCGACTTGGTGGCCTTCATATGGAACAACCCGGAGCGGGATAATGATAATGTTATGGATATCATCGTGGCCAAACAGCGCAACGGCCCCACTGGCAACGTGCCGCTGATATTCCTCCGGCAGTACAGCAGGTTTGTGGAGCCCGAATGGCGGGAGGATGGAGCATGAGAGGCTCACCCTATGACGTCATCATCGTCGGCGCGGGACCGGCCGGCATCTTCTGTGCCCTGGAACTGATCGAGCGGGACCGGGACCTCAGCCTGCTTCTGTTGGAGCGGGGGCCGGAGATGAAGCGGAGGAGCTGCCCCGTCGCTCGAGGAATGCAGTGCGCCCACTGTGATCCCTGCCACAATGTCAGCGGATGGGGTGGGGCGGGAGCTTTCAGCGACGGCAAGCTCACACTCACCACGGAGTTCGGGGGCAACTTGGCCCAGTACACCGGCAGGGAGACCCTGGAGAAACTCATAGACTACTGCGATCAGTGGTACCTTCGCTTCGGGGCGCCGAAGGATGTCTACGGAACGGATCCGGAGGTTGCTCACGCCATGCGCCGGCGGGCGGCGGCGGCTGATCTGACCTTCGTTCCCGGCCAGATACGGCACCTGGGCACGGATCGCTGCGCCGAAGTGTCGGCCGCGACATATGAGTACCTCGCGGACCGGGTTGAGATTCACACCGGCGTCGAGGTGGCGAGCATCTGCACATCAGACGGGCGTGTAGACGGGGTGATCACGGCGGACGGCCGTCACTACGCCGGGCGTCACGTTGTGGTTGCGCCGGGGCGGGCGGGATCGGCCTGGCTCAGAGAGCAGGCCGAGGATCTGGGTATTGAGGTGACATCCGGCTCCGTGGACATAGGGGTGCGGGTGGAGGTGCCAGCCCTAGTGCTGGAGGAGATCACTGAGGCCTTCTACGAGTCGAAGCTGATCTACTACTCCAAGTCCTTTGATGACAAGGTGCGGACCTTCTGCATGTGCCCTTACGGTGAGGTGACGATGGAGAACTTCGACGGACTGGTGACCGTCAACGGGCACAGCTACGAGGAGGCGACCGGGGAGAACTCCAACTTCGCCCTCCTGGTGTCGAAGACATTCACCGAGCCCTTCGACGAACCGGTCCAGTACGGGCGGAACATCGCCTCACTGGCCAATATGCTCGGCGGGGGGATACTCGTGCAGCGCCTGGGCGACCTTCTCGCCGGCCGTCGTTCCACACGGCGACGCATCGAGAGAGGAATGGTCGCACCGACGCTGGCAGACGCAACTCCGGGTGATCTGAGCCTGGTTCTGCCCTACCGTCACCTGCTGGGCATACTGGAGATGTTGGAGACCCTGGACGCGCTGCTTCCGGGGGTGCACTCAAGGCATACCCTGCTATATGGTGTTGAGGTGAAGTTCTACTCGTCCGTCCTCGAGGTGAACCGATCGCTGGAGACGCCGGTGCGGAACCTCTACGCCGCTGGTGACGGCGCCGGCATAACCCGCGGACTGGTGCAGGCCTCTGCGTCAGGCGTGCACGCCGCGCGGTCCATCCTGGCCAGAGAAAACCGGGGAGGTTGAAATGGGAGTTGCATTGGTAGGTGCACAGTGGGGTGACGAGGGCAAGGGAAAGATGACTGATTATCTCGCCGCCCATGCCGACATGGTGATCCGCTACCAGGGAGGGGCGAATGCCGGGCACACGCTGGTGGTTTCCGGGGTTGAGCACAAGTTGCACCTCATCCCGTCCGGCATCCTGGCTGGTAAGATGAGTGTCATCGCCCACGGGATGGTGGTTGATCCCGCTCTCCTGGTTGAGGAGCTGGGACGGATGGAGCAGGCGGGTGCTGATCTGTCGCTTCTGCGCATATCAGATGCCGCTCATCTCATAATGCCCTATCATAAGATCCTCGATGCCGAGGAGGAGAAGCTGCGACAGTCCCACCGGTTGGGCACCACCGGCCGCGGCATCGGCCCGGCCTACCGCGATAAGGTCGCCCGTTGGGGGCTGCGCATCGGCGATCTTGTCCGCCCGGATTCCTTTGCGGAGAAAGTGCAACTCCAGCTGCGGCGGATGAATCCCATCCTGGAGAGGATATACGGCCTGGCCCCGCTCGATCCGGAGGCCATCACCCGGGAGTACCTGGAGCATGCCGGGCGCCTCAGGCCGTACATCTGTGACACGGTACTGCTGCTGAATCGTTCCCTGGAGCAGGGCGCCAGGCTTCTGTTCGAGGGAGCGCAGGGCACCCTGCTAGATGTCGACCTGGGGACCTATCCCTACGTGACCTCGTCTAACCCAACGGTGGGAGGAGCCTGCACCGGAACAGGAGTTCCCCCGGCGTCCCTGACCCGGGTGATCGGCATCGCGAAGGCGTACACCACCCGGGTCGGCGACGGTCCCTTTCCCACCGAGCTAACCGGCCAGCTGGGTGATCTCATAAGACAGAGGGGGCGAGAGTACGGCACAGCCACTGGCAGGCCCAGGCGTTGCGGGTGGCTGGACACGGTCGTGCTAAGGCACTCGGTCAGGGTGAACGGGCTGGATGGAATTTGCCTGACGAAGATCGATGTCCTCAGCGGTATGGAGGAAATCAGGATCGCCGATTCCTACACCTGCCGCGGCACCGCAGTGGATGAATACCCCCTCGACCAGGCGGTTTTCTCCGCCTGCCGTCCCGAATACATAGTCCTCGACGGATGGGTTGACGATATCAGCCGCGTCGATCACTTCGACGACCTTCCCCGCGCGGCGCGCAACTACGTCAGCACCGTGAGCGAACTCGCAGGCGTACCCATCACCCACATATCGGTGGGCCCGGGTCGTGAGCAGACCCTGGAGTTGGAACCCATCTTCGGATCGCGTTAGCGCCCCGTGGTCTCCCCGAATAGGATGAAGTGCTCATAAGTCTTCACTGGGGGGGCCACATGCAGTTGATACAGGCGTTGATCCTGGCACTTGCTGTGAGTATCGACAGTCTGGCCGTCGGCATGTCCTACGGATTTCGCCGCATGGCCCTCACCCCCGCTGTACTTGGCATCATAGGCCTTCTCTCCGCCTTCCTCAAGACGGCCGCCATGTTGCTGGGCGGCGCAATGGGCAGCTGGTTTTCGCCCACGACGGGTTCGCGCCTCGGGGCGGCGATCCTGGTGGGCGTCGGGTTGTGGTTCCTGGCCTCGGCGCTTCTTTGGCGAACCGGGCCCGGCGCCGGTGCTTCGACTTCCGACAGCGAGTCCGAATCTGCGATTGCCATCTTCCGACTTCGCGGCGTGGGAATCATCATAAAGGTGCTGCAGGACCCGGAGGCCGCCGACATGGACAACTCGCGCAGCATCGGGGGAGCGGAAGCGGTCCTCCTGGGACTGGCGCTGGGCTGTGACGCCCTGGGCGTCGGCATCAGCGCGGGTTTCCTGCAGCTGCCGGTGCTGCCCACCGTCGCCGCGGTGGCGGTGGGCACGGCGGTCTTTCTGGCCTGCGGCCTGCTGATCGGCGCGAGGTTGACGCGGGAACTGCCGGCCTGGGTGTCGCGCGCGCTGCCCGGGGCGATCCTGGTCACGCTGGGCGTCATCACACGGTTGACAGGGTGACGGTGCATCGATATCATGGTTGAAACTGAAGGTGATCTTCTTGCGCGAGATCGCCGGGGAATGATAGAATTAGTAGGCGCGGAGGCGTAGTGTAGCGGTTCAACATGCCGGCCTGTCACGCCGGAGATCGCGGGTTCAAATCCCGTCGCCTCCGCCACTTCACATTCTGATCGCACATACCGGCGAGAGTAGTTCAGGGGTAGAACATCGGCTTCCCAAGCCGAGGGTCGCGGGTTCGAATCCCGCCTCTCGCTCCATTTTATTGTTGCTGGCGTAGCTCAGCTGGTAGAGCGGCCGCCTCGTAAGCGGCAGGTTCACGGGTTCGAATCCCGTCGCCAGCTCCACGAGGGCCACCGCACCGGGTGGTCCTTTCATGTACCCTTCTTCCGATGGGCCTCAAGGCTGGAGTGGATAGCACTGGCGCAGCAGCCCGGACCCCGTTCTCCCCGGTTCGACAGGATGATCCAATGATTCCTCCGCTGCCGCTGAAGGACATCCGGCCTCTATGGTGAATTAAATTAATGATGATCTGCGGGAGGGAGCGGGACCTCGTGGTCTTCGACCGCTACTACACCCATGAGGAACTGACTGGCTGGTTGACAGAGAAGTGCGCTGAATACCCGGATCTCGTCGGGATGGAGTCGATCGGCTCCAGCCATGAGGGTCGCGACGTCTGGGCAGTGGCTGTCACTGACCGGCGCGCGGGTGAGCCGGAGGGCAAGCCGGCTCTCTACGTGGACGGCAACATTCACGCTGGCGAGGTGACCGCCTCGATGACCTGCCTGTACCTCATCGAGCACCTGGTCTCAGACGCCTCCGAGGACCCCCGGGTGGATAAGATCCTCAGAACCTGCACGCTCTACATCATCCCGAGGGCGAATCCCGATGGTGCAGAGAAATATCTGACGACGCCCGAACTGCTTCGTAGCAGTGTGCGCGTCTACCCGGAGTACCGGCGCGACGAGGATCCCCGCGGGCTTCACCCGGCGGACATTGACGGGGACGGCCGCATACTGCTGATGCGGTTGGAGGACGGCGATCGCGGGGCATGGAAGATCGACCCGCAGGATTCGCGGCTGATGACGGAAAGGACGCCCGCCGATTTGGAGGGACCTTTCTACCATGTCTACACGGAAGGTCTGATAATGGATGACCGCGGAGAGGTCGCAGATAGGGTCGAGCTTCCTTTTGAACAGGTCCCGGTGCCTTACGGTCTCGACCTGAACCGCAACTTCCCCGCCGGATACAGCCCGACGGCGAAGGGAGCGGGCCCCTTTCCCCTTTCGGAGCCGGAGAGCCGCAATTTGGTTCAATTCATCGATGCACACAGGAACATAGGCGGCGCCCTCATGTATCACACTACGGGAGGTGTACTGTTCCGCCCTCACAGCACCCTCAAGGACGAGGAATTTGACCGCGACGACATGTCCATTTATGAGAGCATAGGCAGATGGGGAACCGAGGTTACCGGGTATCCCGTCGTCTGCTGCTATGGAGACATCTGGTCTGGGGTTCTCGACGATTGGGCCTGGGAACACCGGGGTATCTACGCTTTCACCCCCGAGCTCTGGGATGTGGTGGGCCGGGCGGCTCCCAACATGAAGGTGAACCCGGTGCGGATGCGCAGGATGTCTTCCGGTGAGAGGAGGGACCTGGAGCTCAGGCTTCTGCAGTGGAATGATCGCGAGCTGGCCGGTGCGGGCTTCGTCCCCTGGCGCCCGTTCGAGCATCCCCAGCTCGGCCGCGTGCAGCTCGGCGGGTGGGTCACGAAGGAGTGCCGCCAGAATCCGCCCCCCTCCCTATTGAATGCCGAGTGTCACAAGAACATACAGTTCCCGCTGCTGTTCGCTCTGGCCCTTCCCGAGGTTCACATTGACGAAGTCGAGGTGTCCTCCCTGGGTGGAGGCTGCGTGATATCCGTTTTGGTGAGCAATCACGGCTACCTGGACACCTGCATCAGCAAGCAGGCCCAGAAGCAGAAGGCGGTGCGACAGGATGTGGTCGAAGTGGTGCTTCCCGAGGGTGTGCAGCTTCTCAGCGGTGACAGGGTCACCGAGATTGGCTTCCTCGAGGGCTACGGGCGAGCACAGAAACCCGCCTACCGCCGATACAGTGAACAGAGCAGAAGTGCCCATCGGTGCAAGTGGACAGTGAGATCAGAGGGAGCGGCCGAAGTGACGGTGATAGTGCGGTCTGAGCGGGGAGGAACGGTGCAGAGGACGGTGCCTCTCACCGCTGAGTGAGGGACGGGCTTTTGCACCGGGGGCCTATTCTGTTATAGTAGACCTGCTTATAACACATTTCTGGCTCAGCTGGTCACCCTTTACTCAGTGACCGCGGCAGAGGGAGTGGGAATGGACAGCGCAAGAAGTGATGAGCATTCTAGCCTGCCCCGGAGGTCCAGGGCGAGGATCCTGCGGAATCCGCTCGCGTGGATCGGCTTCTGCTGGGTGCTTTTTGTCCTGCTCTGTTCGATCTCTGCGCCGGCGGCTGCTGCATCGCTGCGAACCCCTCCCGTCTTCGTGCCTCCCCCTTCAGTCGATGAACGAGAGCCCCTGGCTCCACCCCTACATGCGCAGATTGTCGACTACGAGGTGCAGTCCGGGGACACCGTTTGGGACATAGCTGGCGATTTTGGCACTGATTCGGACAGTCTGGCCATCGTCAACGAGATGTCAAACTGGGACCGCCTGCAGCCAGGGCAGACTCTCCGCGTGCTCACAATACCCGGTTTCGTGCATCGCGTGGCTCCCGACGACAGTGTCGATGACATTGCCGAGAAGTACGGAATCAGCGCAGAGGACATCATGGCAGTCAACTCCATCCGCCCCGGTGATGATCTGACTGTGGGCCGTGACCTCATCCTTCCCTACGCCCGGCCGGCGCGGGAAGCGGTGTTGGCGGCCAGGGGGGAGTTATTCCGCTGGCCGATCTTGGGGCCGATCACATCATATTTTGGCTACCGCTGGGGGGGCTTCCACACGGGAGTTGACATCGGGGCGCCGACGGGGACGCCCATCACTGCGAGTCGCGGGGGGCGAGTCGTCTTCGCGGGCTGGCGGGGAAACTACGGAAACCTGGTGATCGTCGATCACCGCGACGGGAAGACTACCTGGTATGCCCACCTGTCGCGTTTTGCCGTTCAGGCCGGCGCCTGGGTTGACCGGGGACAGGTTCTGGGGTATGTGGGGACCACCGGGCGAAGCACTGGCCCGCACCTGCATTTTGAGATTCGTGAGGCGGACGAGCCCCGGAATCCGCTGGACTTTCTCCCCTGATTGTGCGGGGGTAACGGTGATTTGAAGGTGATGGTGTGAGATTCTGCTGGCTTCGCGCGTTACTATTCACTACAGCAGTGATACTGTCAGCCGCGGGGCTGATGGTCGTCGCCGGGATGGCCTATCCGCAGCTCCAGTATCATGCCGTCTACGTGGAGGACGACTTCCTCGGTTATACCCCGGACGCAGGGTGGATTCACGACCTCCTCGAGGAGATGCTCTTTGCCCGGGCGCTGGAGACCGGTTTTCAGGTGAGTATTCAGGAGGACATTCACATCGTGACGATGTCCTCCTACGATCCCCCGGATCCGACTCCTCCCGATGTGCTCGAGTGCCAGCTGCGTGAGGATCTGAACCTGGTGGCCCACGCTGTCGGAATCCAGGTGGACGGCGAACTGGTCAGCGTGGTGGCTAATGAACGGGATGCGCGGAACATACTCGACGGGATCGTTGCTGACCACATCGAAATGCGCGAGTCCGGCACCAGGACGACGGTCAGGTCGTGCGAGATCCTCGAGGATATCGAATTCATCCCCATGCCCGCCGATCCGGATATAATCGACGACCCTGAGACGGTGGAGCACCTCCTCCTTCGCGGCACTGACCAGTTGGTAGTCCATGAAGTGCAGCGCGGTGAGACAGCCTGGGGCATCGCCGAGACGGCCGGACTCACCGTCAGCGAGCTGGAGACGGCCAATCCGGGCTCGGATATCTCACGGGTATTCCCCGGCGATGAGCTGCACCTGGTGGTGGCGGATCCGCACATCACTCTGCGCAGTGAGGAAGAGGAATGGTACATCCGGTATGTACCCAACAAGGTGGAGACGCGCACCGACAGCTCTCTGT
>JAWOBW010000011.1:0-12469 GCA_046484105.1 Bacillota bacterium | reverse complement strand
CCAGCCCCTGTGATCGTCACGACCGATCACCTCCTCCGGGAGGTAGTCGTAATAGAGCGGCTCGGGTGTGCCGTCAAACGACGGCAGCTGCCTCAGCTCGTCGCCCTCCCTGACCAGTGAATTGCTCCCGAGCACGTCTGCACCCGGGTTGTGTAAGGCGTAGATTCTCTCCTCTGTATCCCTCCAAATGTCGCGTCCCGTCATCCTGGGATCAGCTAGATCATCGAACATGGTCCGATTGGGACCCAGAGATATCCTTCCGTCAACTGAGGCCTCCACCAGGACTACAGTATATGGTCGCCTCACGCAAATCCCCCCATTCTCCACCATCGTACACTCCCTGGACCGGGCCGAAAACTGGAGAGCACCTGCTAACCCCATACACCGAAGTGCTACGGGGCATATAACCCTCGTAGTGGCCTGATGACCCTGGCATTCGCAGGGACTGGAAACTGACCGGATGAATCTAGTCGGGGCCGCGCAGACCGGGGCTACCCTGGTTGGGTTCATGAGGCATCCGCGTGCATCCCGGCAATTTGCCACAGGATAACCTCAGACGCAAGCCCGGAACTCACTGACGCGCGGCCAGATCCCCCCTGACCAGTGGCATCAACCCAGGTGCTGATCGCTGTTGATGCATGTTGTAGCCGCCCCGGGCGCCGCGACTGCCAGGGGACTCGGCGTTAGCAGCTCCACGCCATCACGCTGGGGCATTGCACATCATGATCGTCACGGAGCAGTGCAGAACTGGAATCAGGATCAGTCTCACTCGTCAGGGGCCGCGCCCATCGCTGGGGGTCGCCAGGAAGGGGCTTCTGCGGCACATAGGACTACCGGAGAAAGAACTCAGGCTCCTTTGGATCTGAGTATTCTGCACTGAGCCATTCCCCAATCTCCCTCATCCAGATATGTCCCCCCACCCGGGCCCCTGTGCTACAGTACTTGATGCAGGCACAACACATGATGCACTGCTTCTGGTCAGTAGTGACCCGACTATCCAACGTGATCGCCCCAACGGGACAGACCGCGGCACATACGCCGCATCTGATGCATGGTGCCTCATCTGTGACAGGGGACTCGGCCGACGATCGACCATGCTCCCTGTATGGGATACTGCCGGGCAACTCGAGTGTCCCGATCTCCTCGAGCCTGCGAATGCCCCTTGCCTTCCCAAGGACCGCCCTGCCAAACTCAATCGCCCTTTCAATGTCCCTGACGTCCGGCCTACCCTCTGCAATGGGTGCGGTATCATCGTCGAGAACGTAGTTCGCGGTGTGCTCACCGATGAACGCAGCACCTGCAATGGGAGCAAACCCAATGTCTGTGGCAACATTATTTAGCTCCATGAGAGCGTCTTCGTATTCCCTGTTGCCGTACACAACCACGAGAACCGCCAGCGTTTCCCGTGCCCTGAATCTTTGCAGCCTCTCCACTGCAGTCCTCGGCACCCGTCCAGCATAGACGGGAATGCCAACAACGGCGAACCCGTCACGAAATTCGGTGGTGCGCGGCTTCGCATCGTGAGGGGTGAGATCGAAGTGCTCCGCCGCGGGTGCTCCGAGGCCGCCGGCAATTCCCTCGAGGACCGTCCTGGTAGTACCAGTGGGTGAGAAGTATACAAGGTAAACCGGATCAACCTTCATGCTCGGAATCGATCACGCTCCCGTCCCGCTCCGTTTTCGTCTCATATTTCAGGCCGTCAAATCGCTCATCTCCAGGAAATGTCACACCTCGAATCGTCTGTCCACCCTACTGAAAACTGCATTCTGCACCCTCGCACCGTGCGCGTTACCCCGCTGCATCTTCTTCTATTCCTGGAAGCTGACGACATCATCGAACTCGGATCACGATATTCCCATTTCCGTGAGATTCCCCAGGCCCCTGTCCAAATTGAGAACCTGGAGGGCCTCACACATGGCCCTGGCATCTGGATAGATGGCAACCATGGTCACCGACAACAGATGCACACCTGCATCCTCGGCCGAAGAACAGCACAGGACACCTCCTCGCGACGAACGCGAACGATTCCTCAATACCGGGTCATGCAATGCAACGAGGCACCTGCCCGTGCTCCCGATACCCCGGCCCCCGGCCGGCTGGACAATGTTGACTACTTCCCCAGAAGGGCCAGCTGTTCCTCCCGGAGTCGGACTCCAGGATTCAGCAGCCAACCCGGCTGGCATCATCTGGATCCCTTTGCACCTCGACCCTCAACACGCCCCCGTCCCGGGAGAAACGATCATTCTTGTGCGAGCAAAGTGTTGTGGGCAAATTGGGTAGAAGCAGGGACGGAAGATAAGCATGGGAAGGCTAAAATCTCCTGGGGTGCTTCATCCGGGGTGGAGCAGTCTTCGCCGAGGATCACCCTGGTTGGAATGAATCTGGTGGATCCGAACGTCTGCCCGCTCTGTTTCACGAATGAGGTGCCCCCGACGCCATGAGTTGACACAACTCATGGAATCAGGACTCTTCCAACTCCTTGAAGACACCTCCTGCGCAACGAGGATGATAATCTGGCAGGACTATGATATCATACACCAGTCAGAAACCACCTCTTGACCCCAAAGAATAAAATTGGACAGCGGTTAGAAGTGAAGGAGGAAATAGCTTGCACGTCATCATTGCCGGTGGAGGTAAAGGGGGAAGACGTCTCATTGACCTTTTTCGATCCCACCCAAATCACAAGGTGACCGTCATCGAGTCGGATCCCAGGGTCTGCGAATCAATATCAGAAACGTGCCCCAATGTCGATATCGTGCTCGGCAATGCGGCTCATCCGAAGACCCTGAAAGAGGCAATGAACAAGGAGAGCCTGACCTTCATCGCAGTCACCGGTGACGACCACATGAATCTCCTTGCTGCCAAGGCTGCCCAGAAACTGGGCGTTCCCAATATTCTACTGAGGATTGTGGAACCCGAGTACAGAGAGCTGAGCGAGGTCTTCGAACTGAATAACGTACTGGACCCGACCGTGTCGATGTCAGCCCAGATTGTCACTCGCCTGAACGGAGTGGACTTCTCACAACTGATTCACAGTATCTATCCCGACCTTGAATTGAAGGAACTGTCCATCGAAGAATACCCCGGCGCCGCCGGTGCACCGATGAGCACCTTCGCCAGCAGAGTCGCCCAGGACGCCTATCCCATATTGATCCGAAGGGATGGAGACTACATCTTTCCAACCAGTATAGAGACTCTGTCAAAGGGAGACAGGGTCATCTGCTGGGTCAGGAACAAAAAGAGGTTGATCGATCGCCTAACCGGCGGGGGCCGGTTATGAGGAGTAGGCCTCCCGTAAGGAGCAACACGCTGGTCAAGCTGAGAGAGTCTTCACTGTACACCCTGAAGTGGTCTCTCATAGCAATGATCGTGGGTGTGGCGGTCGGCTTCGCCGCCGTGGCCTTCACCGGCTGCCTGGACTGGGGAATCGACCAGCTGGCCTCGGCTCGGGCGACGGTGTGGGTATACGTTCTGCCGGTCGTGGGTCTGACCATCAGCGGGATCATCACCTCGGTCTTCGCTCCGGAGGCTGCCGGTCACGGCACCGATGCCGTCATCAAGGCCTACAACGAGAAGTGGGGCAAGGCTCCTCTGATTGTCGTCCCGGTGAAACTGATTGCCAGCGTCTTCACTATTGCCTTCGGTGGATCCGCCGGCAAAGAGGGACCGACGGTGCAGATGGGAGGGGGAATCGGCTACTTCATCGGCAAGACGTTGAACCTGAAGCTGGTCGACATCAGACGCATTGTCGTGTGCGGGATGGGCGCATCCTTCGGATCAGTCTTCACAGCTCCCGTCGCAGGAGGAATCTTCGGAGCAGAAGTCCTGTACCGAGATGACATTGAGTACAGCGACCTCTTCGTCAGCTTCGTATCCAGCATCACTGCCTACTACGTCTACGCGATCATGCTTGGCAAGACCCGGCTGTTCAAGTTCCCCATACCGGCGGGGTACACCTTCGTCCCAACGCGGGATCTGCTGCTCTTCATTCTCACCGGTGTGATCGTCGGTCTCGTGAGCCTCGCCTTCATCAAGGCCCTGTACGGCTACGAATACGTCAACGAGAAGCTGCCCCTTCCTCCGTACGCCAGGACCGCCCTGGGCGGCCTGTTCACAGGACTGACCGCCCTTATCGCCACACCGTACGTCCTGGGAACAGGCATATCACTGGTGGAACAGCTGTCTCACCGCGAGGTCTTCTCTTCCTCGCTGCTACTGCTCATGTTGGTGGGCAAGATCGCGGCCACCTCCTTCACCATAGGCTCCGGAGGTAGCGGTGGTGTGGTTGCACCCAGTATGGGTGTGGGGGCCATAACCGGGACCCTCCTGAGCCAGTCCCTCAACTACCCATACCCGATCGCAGTCATCTCCGCCTGCACTGTCGGACTGCTCGGCAGCGCCGCACACATCCCCATCACCACCACCGTTCTTGCCGCAGAAGCCTTTGGGATGGAGCTGATCCTGCCGGCGACGATCGTCTGCTTCATCGCCTCCTGGATCTCGAGAGGAGACACGGTGTATCGAGAATCGTACGTCAGCAGACTGCAGCTGTCCAAGGCCACGCACCACTTTGAAGAGCAGTGACAACCGATCGTTAGGAAGTGGGGAGCATGAAGGATCCTACACCCGGATCAAGAGGGAAGCGACCGGTCGGGAAGGGATGAACATCTCACAGGCAGTTGACAGTCCGCCGACGGCGACGCCCCGGCGGGTACTGAATGGACAGTATCCTCATCTGAGGCCAGTACGTCCAGGCGACCAACTCCGGCTGCCACGCTGTTATGTTGCGGGAACACCTCGAATAGGATCACTCAGGGGACGTGCACTGCCGGAACGCAGGCCGCTTCATCCCCATGCCACAAATTGGCCCAGCCATCATGCCGGGCGGATGGAACGAATGGATACAGCTCGGCGTCAGAGTCAATGATGGTAGCTGTGCCTGGTGCTATCACCTACCCCCCAGTGCAGGTGCCAAACCGAGTTGTGGTATAATAACTGCGAATACCGGAGAGAGAGGGATCCCGCTTGGCAGAACGAAACGGCAGCTCGCGCAGGGGTAGGCGGAATAAGCGACCGGTCCGCTGGACTCGCATTTTGTTGCTTCTGTTCCTCATCGCGCTCATGGCGGGTATTGGTCTCGGAGCTGGATTTGTGCTCAATGCGGTCCGGGCGATGCCTCACATTGAGGATGTGAGGCCCCAACCTCAGGTCACCTCCTTCGTCTACGACTCGAATGGAGAGAAGATCGCCCCTCTCCGCGGGCCTGAACACCGGATCATTGTCGAGTTTTCGGAAATACCCGAGGTGGTCAGAAACGCCTTCATAGCGGTGGAGGATCACCGCTTCTACGATCACTTTGGCATGGACATCTACCGCACCGCCGGTGCGTTCTGGTATAATCTCAAGAACCCGGACAGTAGTCTGCAGGGCGGCAGCACCATCAGCCAGCAGCTCGCCCGAAACGCCTGGCCCATAGGCATGGAGCAAACCTACCAGAGGAAAGTACAGGAGGCCTTTCTGGCCATCCAGCTGGAACGAACATACACCAAGGATCAAATCCTCACCATGTACCTGAACCAGATCAACCTCGGACATGGGGCGTATGGAGTTCAGGCCGCAGCACAGATCTACTTCGGCAAGGATCTCTCCGAGCTGACGTTGGCGGAGGCGGCGATGATAGCCGGGCTGCCGCAGGCTCCCAGCCACCTCTCTCCCTATGTCGACATGGAGAAGGCCGTCAACAGGCGCTCCATCGTTCTCTCGACAATGGTCAGGGAGGGCTATATCACTGAGGAGCAGCAGCGTCAGGCAGAGCGAGAGGAGGTCAAGCTGATTGGCCTGCCCCAGGGGACGGAATCCGAGGCCGGTCACTTCATGGACTATGTACTGTCACAGCTGCTGGAACGCTACGACGCGGCAGTTGTATATGGAGGCGGAATCCACGTGTACACCACCCTGGACCGGCGAATCCAGGACGGGGTCGAGGAAGCCATCAGGACTCAACTGGACGCTGACTTCCCCCTGGGAGAGTTTGAGAAGGACCTGCAGGTGGGAGTAGTCGTGATCGACCCGTTCACCGGACACGTAAAGGCCATGGTCGGAGGACGCGAGCACAATGCTGCACTTGAGCACAACCGGGTGTCGCAAACCTATCGCCAGCCGGGATCAGCCTTCAAGCCGGTTGCCGTGTACACCGCCGCCCTGGAGGCGGGCTGGTCGCCGGCCACCGTGATTGACGACGCCCCGGTTGAGTTTCAATTGACCACAGAGCGCTTCGCCCCCCGCAACTACAGTGAAACCGGGTGGCCCCTGGGTGCATACAGAGGACTCACTACGATGCGAGAGGCCATCCGCCGATCTGTGAACATACCCGCAGTCCGGACCCTGACGGAGATCGGCGTGGACACTGGCTTCGAAACTGCCCAAAGACTGGGGATCACCAGCCTGGTGCCCGACGGTCCGACCGGCGACCGCAACCCCTCGCTCGCCCTCGGGGGTCTGACGAAGGGGGTCTCGCCCCTGGAGCTCACAATGGCGTACTCAACCTTCGCCGCGGGAGGGATCCGCCCCGACCCGATCGCCATCACCCGGATTGTCGACCGCCACGGGAACGTCCTGGAGGAGAATGAACCGCAGAGGACCGTGGCCATCTCTCCGCAGGTGGCATACCTGATGACAGACATGCTCAGGAGCGTGGTCGTCGACAACCGTTCGGGATGGATCAGCAACTGGGGCACCGGCTGGAGAGCCGAGCTGTCGGGCGACTGGCCGGTGGCGGGCAAGACCGGAACCACCGACGACACGATCGACCTGTGGTGGGTGGGATATACCCCCATGTACGCGGCCGCGGTGTGGCTGGGATTCGACGAACCCGAGAGCATACCGGACATCGTGGGGATGCACATGCCCAGCGGTCTCTATCCGGCATTGATATGGCGCGACCTCATGGAGGTGGCCCACGAGGGAGTCGGCCCGCTGGAATTCGAGCGCCCCCCCGACCTGGTCGAGAGAACCATATGCATCAAGTCGGGCAAGTTGCCCGGCGAACACTGCCCACCGGCCCAGCAGAGGCGCGAGCTGTTCATCCAGGGAACCGAACCGCTGGAAACCTGTGAGGTCCATGTGCCCGTCGAGGTGTGCAGTAGCCACCCCAATTTGCTGTGGGACCCATACTGTCCTGAAGGCGGGCATCCGGTAGAGAAGGTATTCCTGGACCGCCCGGTGTTGGAGGAACCGGTCGTGGACAACCGCGGCCGCACCCTGCCCATGCCCTGGGACATGGCTGACGTTGTACCCACTGAGACCTGCGTAGATGTGTACGGTTCGCGCGAGGACCTGGCCGAGACCACTATTGAGTTGACGGTCGGCCCGAGGGGTTTCGTCCCCACAATCCTGCAGGCCAAACAGGATCAGCTGGTCATCCTCGAGGTTTCCTCCACAGATGGATCCCACCTTATTGTGATCGAGGGTCTGGGAATAGAAGTCGAAGTCACCGAGGAGGAAACGGCCCGGGTGACATTCACTCCCGAACAGGCGGGTGTATTCCGCATGTACTGCGAGGACCACTATCCTCAGAATAGAAACGAACAGGGACGGTTCATGGTGACCAGGTGAGGACACTCAGCTGAGATTCACGTGGGTCACGCCGTCTCCCCCCTCGCGGGGGTCAGCCGAACGCCAGCCGGTAACGTGTGGACTCTCTTCGAGGTACTCGCGAATCGCGCGACGCAGGATCCCCTCTCCCCGGCCGTGGATCACGGTGACTGATTCCACGCCGGCCAGAATGGCATCATCAATGTGCTTCTTGACCCTGGCGAGAGCCTCCTCCACGGTCATGTGCCGGACGGTCACCTCCTCAGACAGTGTCTCCTGCTTCATTCTGGCCAGGTCTCCCCCGGTCCTGGCAATCCTCTGTTCAGTCTGGCCCGAAGTGTCGTTGGCCAGATCATCCAGGGAAACCCTGAGTTTGACCACTCCGACCTGAACCTGGGCTTCCTCTCTTTCCCGATCCAGGTCGATGACCGTACCGGAACGGCCCAGGGGGATCACGTGAACCGCCGCTCCCCGGCGAAGCCGGTCAGCGTCGATCGGCTCAACATCAGAAGGATCTGTCTCATCACCCGAGGCCTGTTTCGGCTGCGGCCCCTGAAGCTCATCGAGGCGGGAGAGTGTTCTGCCTCGCAGCGAGTTGAGCAGCGCCCGCAGGGACTCAGCTCGCCTGAGCAGGTCATCCGCATCCGCATCTTCCTCCTCGCCGACAGACTGAAGCTGTCTCTTCAGCTCTGCGACCAGTTCGTGAATCTCCCGCAGGAGAAGTCTGGACTCCTCCCGGGCGGCATCCACGATCTCGCGGGCCTCACGTCGCAGACTCTGCACCACCTGCACCTGTTCGTCCCTGATCTTCTTCTCCCGGCGGACCATTCTCTCCCGCAACAGCCGGGCGTCGCCCGCATCCACTTCAGCCTCCTGGCGGCGACGGGACCATTCTTTCCTGTCCGCCTCCATGGCAGCGATGAGCTCCTCCACGCTTCCCTCCTCATCGGAGAGAAGCGACCGGGCCTCACTGATCAACTCGCCCGGCATCCCCAATCTGCTGGCAATCTCAAGGGCATTGCTTCTACCCGGCAATCCCAGGTTCAGATGATAGGTGGGTGACAGCGTCTCGACGTCGAACTCCATGCTCGCATTCTCCACCCCGTCGAGGCGATAGGCGAAGGTCTTCAGGCGGCTGTAGTGGGTGGTGGCCATGGTCCTCACTCCCCTGGAATGCAGCTCCTTCAGGATGGCCATGGCCATGGGGGCACCTTCGGACGGATCCGTGCCGGCCCCCAGTTCATCCAGCAGAACCAGGGTGCGACTATCGGCCCGCTTCACGATCGGGATCACATTTCGCATGTGAGAGGAGAAGGTGCTGAGGTTCTGGGCTATACTCTGCTCGTCGCCGATGTCGCAGTACACGCGGGAGAACACGCCCACATCGGTGCCGTCATCGCAGGGCAGATGCAGTCCCGCCTGGCACATCAACACCATCAGGCCCACCGTCTTGAGGGTAACCGTCTTGCCTCCGGTGTTGGGACCGGTGATCACCAGGGTATCAAAACTCCTGCCCACCTCAACATCAATGGGGACCACATCTCCGCTGAGCAGTGGATGGCGGGCGCTCCTGAGAAGAACGTACGGTCCATCATTGGTGTCCGGCCTCACCGCGTCAATGTCCTCCGCCCAACTGGCCCGGGCGTAGATCAGGTCCAGGTCGGCCAGAATCTGCTGTTCAAGTCGCAGCCGCTCCACGTTTTCGCAGACCATGTCGCTCAGGTCGGATAGAATCCGGTGAATCTCTCGCTCTTCCTCGGACTTGAGATTCTGAATCTCGTTGTTCAGGTCGACTGCCACCTGCGGCTCCACGAAGACCGTGGCGCCGCTGGAGGACTGGCCGTGGACAATCCCCCTGACTCTCCGTCGGTGTTCCTGCTTCACCGGAAGTACGAAGCGCCCATTTCGCTGGGTGACAATCGGCTCCTGCAGGTAGTCGCGATTCGCCGAACTGGTGGCCATGCTCTCAAGACGATGGCGGAGCTCGTCGGCCCGGGTCCGAAGACCGCGCCGAATGCGGGCGAGTTCTGCACTGGCGTTGTCCGCGACCTCTCCCTGATCATTTATGCACCGCCCCACTTCCTCCTCGAGATGGGCCGATGGCTCCAGGTTCTCGACTCGCTCTGCCAGGGCGGGGACCTCGTCCGCACGCGACATCAGCATCTTCTTGAGCCTGCGGGCCGCCCGCACGCAGTCAGCCGTGGCCAGAAGCTCCTCCGGCGACAGGACTCCCCGCTTCGCCGCCCGCCGGAGTATCCCCTCCAGATCGTGCATGCCACCCAGCGGGATGCTCGATCTGGCCATGAGGCTGCGCATCTGGGACGTCTGTTCCAGCAGAAGCTCCACCGTCTCGCGATTCTCTGCCGGTGAGAGCTGTGCGATTCTCTTTCGTCCCAGCTCACTGCTGGCACATGCCTTCAGCCGATCCCTTATCTCGTAGAAGCCGAGGTGGGCATACGCATACTCCCTCAGCTCCGCCTCACCGGGCAATTCATACGGCCCGGTGCCATCGCTCTCCATTCGTCACCTGACCTCCCGTCGCACCCGCGATGTGAGCCACTGCCTGATCCCGGACGGCGGCAGGCAGTTGAGGATGTCCCCCTTCCCGCACCAACCCTTGCCTGCACAATCCACTCCGTACCTCATCAGTCCCAGTCCGCCGGGAGAATGGGCGTCGGAGTTGACCACGAGCGGCACTCCCATCTGCCTGGCCCGGCGCACCCAGCGCCAGGGCAGGTCCAGCCGGTCGGGAGAAGCGTTGATCTCCACCGCCACCCCGTTGCCCTTGCACACCTGCAGCAGTCTCTGCAAATCGGGCATCTCAGGATGACGGGCACCCAGAAGCCGGCCCGTCGGGTGAGCAATCACGTCAACATGCGGATGCGCCGCCGCCCGCACCAGACGCGCGGTCATCTCCGCCGAGCTGCCGTTCAACCCCGTGTGTACGGCGGCAATGACCACGTCCAGGTCTTTCAACACCTCGTCCGGCAGATCCACGGATCCGTCCGCGCCGATCTCCGTCTCAATGCCGTGCAGCAGACAGAATTCGGGATGTCTCCTCCTCACCATCCTGATCTCCTCCGCCTGCTCAGCCAGTCCCGCGGCATCCAACCCCTGCACCACCGGCAGGGAATGAGAATGGTCGGTTATAGCCAGGTACTGCAGGCCCCTCTGCTCGGCCGCCACCACCATGTCTTCCACGGAGGCGTCGCCGTCGCTGTAGGTGGTGTGACAGTGCAGGTCTCCGCGTATGTCTCCGACCTCCACCAGGCGAGGCAACTCCGCCGCCAGGGCGGCGTCGACCTCGTCGCCGTCCTCCCGCAGCACCGGGGCGATGTGCGGCAGGCCCAGCCACTCATAGACCTGTTCCTCAGAACCTCCCCCGGGCACATCATCTGTTCGATATCCAAGCCGGGCCAGACGCTCGAGATGATCCCCTGAACCCGTCAGCTGGATTGCCGCCACTCCAGCCGACTCCTCCGGCACGCAGTGAACCCGACACACCGCATCACTCTCCAGAATCACCTCAAGGTGAGGCCAGAGGAGCCCTTCCTCGCCTGACCCCGCCCTGGCCTCTCGCACCCAGAGCATATTCTCCAGGGCCAGATCCCGCCACGAAAGGCCGCTCTCCAGGGCCGCCATCACTTCCAGTCGGGTGACGAGCTCGGTGCGACGCCGAAGCTGCCCCACCGGGAACGCGACCTCTATGCCCCGTTCCCCAGACAGCGCCTCACACAGGCTCCCGGCAATTGCGTCCGCCCAGTCCAGGGTGAGACCGGAGTGCTGCTTCATCTTCTGGATGCTCTCAATTATGGTTCGCTCGCGACGAGCCCCCAGGCCGCTGATCCGTCGCAGCTTCCCCGCGCGGGCTGCCTCCTCCAGCTCCGCCAGGGTCGACACTCGCAGCTGCCGATATATTGAGGCCACCGTCTTGAGCCCCAGGCCCTGAACGCCCAGTAGGTCCAGAACTGACAGCGGGATCTCACTCGACAGACGGTCCAGGTATTCACAGCGGCCGGTGCGGGCAATCTCCCGCGCCTTGCCCGCCAGAGCTGGTCCCACCCCGGGGATCGTCTCCAGCTCATCCGTCTCCAGCAGGGCATCAAAGCGATCACCGGCCCTGCGTATGTTGCGTGCCGCCCTGCGGTAGGCGTGGGACTTGTAGGGCTGCGTCCCCGAGATCTCCGACAGATCAGCTATCTGCTCAAAGATGTGAGCAACTGCAAGGGCCCTCCAGTTCATCTTCCCTCTCCCCTGACCTCGTCGCCCTCACCTCGCCGGATTGGAATGACCGGATCGTCATGCTCTCGGTTCTTCTCGTACTCCTCCTCGAGCATCTTCACCACTCGATCATACCTCTCCTGGAGTTCCAGGTACTCCTCAGCCAGGTTCAGGGCAGTGAGCACCGCCGTCCGGGTGACGTCCATGTTCGGCGCCATCTCCGAGACCTCTTTCATGCGGTAGTCAACCTCCCGCGCCACCCGCCGCAGGTGCGTCACTGGCTTGTCCCCGCGCACAATGTAGGTCCGGTTGAATATCTCCATCTTGACCTCATTCATGCTCCCCGGGGAACCACACTCGCCCCCGGTCTTCACCTCCCCCACTACGGTCTCATACGTCTTTCTACGAATCTTGCTGGCGTTCCTCCACGTCTCCGGCGAGATCCTCCCACCTCCGGTACAGGACGCCCAGTCGCCTCTGTACCCGGTTGAATTCACCCGCCAGCTCCTTTCCCCGCCCGTCGGCGTATGAATCTGGGTCACCGAGAAGCCCGCCCAGCCGCAGCTCCTCCTCTTCCAGCGTCTCTATCTCCCTCTCGATCTCGGAGAGATCCGGCTCTCTCTCCCTCCTGACCCGGGCACCGCCTCTTTGCCGC
>JAWOBW010000195.1:0-9832 GCA_046484105.1 Bacillota bacterium | reverse complement strand
GTTGCTGCAGGTCAACATCAGCGGGGAGGCCACCAAGGGAGGCGTGGCGCCGGTCGAGGTCCCCGATGTCGCCGTGAAGATGGGCGAGCTCGAGGGGATCTGCCTGACCGGCCTGATGACCATCGCGCCGCACGGGGGAAGCGAGGAGGACTGCAGAGGGGTGTTCCGCCGCCTGGCAGAACTGGCCCGAGAGGTGGATGACATGGAGGTGCCCGGGGTTTCGATGGAGCACCTCTCCATGGGTATGACCGACGATTACCCGGTGGCGGTCGAGGAGGGGGCCACCCTGATAAGGGTCGGCAGGGCGATTCTTGGAGAGAGGCAGAAGTAGAAAGGGAAGAGGGTGACAGGACATGGGACTGTGGGAGCGGTTGTCGGAGGTTCTTGGCTGGGTACCTCCCGAGGAAGAGGGGGTAGACGGAGAATGGGACGAATACGGCCACGATGAGGATTCCGCCGACGAGTGGGATGCGAGACCGGCCCGCACCGGCGGCGAGGAGGGACTGTGGCGCCCCGACCTGAAGGCGCACGAGTCGCGCGTCTTGAGTTTGCCCAGACGGGAGGCCGGCACCCTGACCGAGGTGGCCGTCGCCGAACCGGCCAGCTACGATGACGTGCAGGCCATTGCCGACCGGCTCAAGAGGAACGTCGGTCTCATTGTCAACGTCGAGTATCTCGGAAGGGACGAGGCGAGGCGGGTGGTGGATTTTCTGAGTGGCACCGTGTATGCGCTCGACGGGGAGATGCAGCAGGTCAGTGCTCACGTGGTGATGTTCGTCCCCCGGCACGTGTCAATACACACGCTCACGGAATCCACTTTGCGTTCCTCCAGGGAGAAGAAACCGGGTGCCCCCGGTGAAGAGGAGCGGCCCTGGTCATGATGCGGTACGCGGTTGTCGCGAGCCTGGACACCCTGCTGAATATACTGGTGTGGCTGATCATACTGCGCGCCATCATGTCCTGGGTGCGCCCCGACCCGACCAGCTCAGGCGGGCAGATCTTCTACCGGCTGTATGTGGTGGTGTTCGAGCTCACGGAACCGTTGGTCCGACCGATTCGAAACGTGATGCCAGGGGGCGGTGGGATGGGGATGGACTTCTCTCCACTGATACTGCTCTTCATTCTTCAATTCTTGCGGCAGATCATCAGAGGGTTAGCTTGAGGACGGGGGGACATTGACCAGAATGGCACTCACACCGCTGGACATACACAACCGGGAGTTCGGCCGCTCCTTGAGGGGCTATCACCCGGGCGAGGTGGATGAATTCCTGGATGAGGTGGTCCGGGAGTACGACAGTGTGCTGCAGGAGAACGAGATTCTCAAGGAGGAGATCGAGGAACTCCGCTCCCGGGTGGAGCAGTACCGGCAGATGGAGGACACGCTCCAGCACACCCTGGTGATCGCCCAGGAGACGGCGGAAGAGGTCAGGGAGAATGCACGGAAGGAAGCGCAGGTTATGATTGGTGAGGCCAGGGCGGAGGTGCGCCGTATCCGGGCGGAGGCTGACGAACACATAGACCGGATCAAGAGCGACAGCGAGAGACTGAGGTCGCAGTTAACCGAATACCTGGCCCGCGCCAAGGCCAACCTGATCACCGAGATGGACATCATCGAGGGGGCCAAGAAGGAGATGTCGGCCCTGGCGATGAACCTGTCCGTCTTCTCCGACGGGCGTGAGGAGGATGAGTGAGGGTTCGGGCAGGAAGGTCATAGGAATCATCGGCGGCATGGGGCCGGAGGCCACGGCGGACCTCTACCTGAAGATCATCGAGGAGACCGGAGCGTCCTGCGACCAGCAGCACCTGGATGTGGTGATAGTCAGCGATCCCACCGTGGCCGACCGCACGCGGGCGATTCTGGGTTCGGGGCCCGACCCCGCGCCCCAGATCATCCGCTCAGCCACCAGATGCGTGCGGGCCGGGGCCGATTTCCTCATCATGCCGTGCAATGCCGCCCATCACTTCCACCCGCAGGTGCAGGGTGGGGTGGAAGTCCCGGTGGTGCACATGATCGACGAGGTCGTGCGTCATCTCAGGGAGGAGCATCCGGAGGTGCGCGCCGTCGGCATAATGGCGGCCAGCGGCACTGTCGCCAGCGGCATGTATCAACGGTTCCTCGCTGATGCCGGCATAGAGGCGCTGGTTCCCGACGAGGGGGACCAGGACCTGGTCATGGAGGGCATCTACGCGGTGAAGTCGGGGCAGCACCGCCGCGCGGGGCAGCTGTTCCCGGAGGTGGCCGAGCGGATGCTGTCGGCGGGTGCGGGCGCGATCATAGCCGGGTGCACGGAAATACCCCTGGGATTGCGGGAGCTTCCTTCGGGGATTCTCATTGATGCGACCCGCGTCCTGGCCCGGGCCGCGGTGCGGATTGCTCTCGGCGACAGGGAGTTTCCTCCCGGTGGGAGGTGTGTCAGAAATTGAAGGTTCAGAAGAGGATACTGTTCGGGGGAAGACCTTTTGTGCCCGGACGCGGGCCCGGCACCGCTGCCATCGGCATCTCCGGAGACCGAATCGTCGGAGTCGGTGATCTCGATGATGTCAGGAGACTGGTGGGGAGCGGGGCAGAGGAGATAGACATGGATGGTGCATTCATCTCGCCTGGTTTCATCGACGGGCACTGCCATCTTCTCAGCTACGGCGCCGGCCTGGGTGCCGCAGATCTGACGGGATGCAGAAGCATCGCCGAGATGAAGAGGATAGTCGCTGAGGCTGCCGGGAGTGCCCGGGAGGGGAGCTGGATTGTCGGCCGGGGCTGGAACCAGGAGCTGTTTGTCGAGAGGCGATTCCCCCGCCGCAGCGACCTGGATGAGGTCGCCCCCGACGTGCCGGTCTTTCTGCGGCGCGTGTGTGGACATGCGGCGGTGGCCAACTCGGTCGCCCTGGACAGAGCCGGGGTGACCCGGGATTACCCGGACTCAGAGTCCGGGTACCTGGAGCGAGACCAGTCGGGGGAACCGGATGGGGTGTTGCACGAGGCCGCCGCCCACGAGGTGGCGCGGATTATTCCCGAGCCCGGCGTCGACCAGAAGCGCAATCACCTGCGCGAGGCGGTCAGGCGCTGCCACGCAGCAGGCATCACCTCCGTTCAGACCAACGAATCGGCTGACGACCTGGACGAGCTGTTGGACGTTTACCGGCAGCTGCGAAATGACGACACGGCTCTTCGCGCCTACCTCGACCTGCCGCCGGCCCTGCTCGACAGCCTGCTGGAGAGGGGACTGACGACGGGTTCGGGCGACTCGTGGGTCCGGGTGGGGGCGATCAAGCTGTTTGCCGACGGATCACTGGGAGCCCGCAGTGCCGCCCTGTCCGGGGATTATGCCGACGATCCCGGAAACCGGGGCACACTGGTGACTGCGGTGGGGGACCTGAATCTGTGGGCGGCCCGCGCTCACAGCGCCGGCATGCAGGTGGCCATACACGCCATAGGCGATCGTGCCCTGGACGTGAGCCTGGACGCGGTGGAGCTGGCGGTGCGAAAGTGGCCGCGTCCCTCTCCCCGGCACCGGATGGTTCACTGCCAGATCATGCGGGAGGAGCAGTTCGGACGGATGGCCGACCTCCGCTGCGTGGCGGCCATTCAGCCCAAGTTCGTGACCACCGATCAGCTGTGCGCCGAGGCGAGGGTGGGAGAGGAGTTGGCGGCCACCAGCTACAGCTGGCGGCGGATGCTGGATGAGGGTCTGATCTGTGCCGGCGGTTCGGACGCTCCCGTGGAGCCCATCGAGCCCCTGCTGGGCATCTGGGCGGCGGTCTGTCGCACCGACATGGAGGGTTGCCCCGGGGGAGGTTGGATGCCCGATCAGAAGGTCAGTCCCGCCGAGGCCCTCATGATGTTCACCAGGGGGAGCGCATACGCCGAGTTTGCCGAGAAGGAGAAGGGGATTATCACGCGCGGGGCGCTGGCGGATCTGGCCGTACTGGCCCGTGATCCCGGGGAGGTTCCCCCGGAGGAGATTCGAGACATAGAGGTTTTGCAGACGTGGGTTGGCGGGAAGGTTGTGTTCAGTGCCAGTTGAGGGTGGAGGCGATCGGCTGTCGTGACTTCCTTGCGATGCGAGATGGTGGCCAGGGCCGGCTGGGAGGACTACGATCGGTTCGTTGACGGGTGCAGGTGGGGCAATGTACTTCAGACTTCCAGCTGGGGCAGGCTCAAGGAGCACACGGGATGGAGTCCCGAGATGTTTGCCGTCAGGGACGCCGGCGGAGAGATGGTGGCCGGGGCGATGGTCCTGGCCCGGAGGGTACCCGGAATGAATCTTCCCATCCTCTACGCTCCCCGGGGTCCGGTCTGTGATCCCGGCGCCTCGGAGGTGGTCGCGGCGTTGGCCGCGTCTGTCACCGCCTACGCCAGGAAAAGCGGGGCGATACTGTGGAAGGTGGATCCCTCCTGGAGCAGTGACTTGCCGGGAGGGCGCACACTGACTGAAAGCGGCTTCCGCCACGTGGATACGGGCGACGACTTCGAGGGGATCCAGCCCCGGTTCGTCATGCAGCTGCCGCTGGAGGGACGGACGGCGGACGAGATCCTGGCGGACATGCACCACAAGACCCGCTACAATATCCGGCTCTCGAAGCGCCGGGGGGTGGAGGTGCGCCCGGGGGAGAGCGTCGCCGACGTCGATGCCTTCTATGATATTCTCAAGGTGACTGCGTCTCGCAACGAGTTCGGAATCCGCGACCGGTCCTACTTCCACCACCTGTGGGAGACGGTGATTGAGCCGGGCAGGGGTCGACTGTTTCTCGCCCACTACCGGGATCGGCTACTCGCGGGAACGGTGGCCCTGATCGGCTCAGGCAGCGTCTGGTACCTGTATGGGGCCTCCAGCAATGAACACCGCGAGGTCATGCCCAACTACGGGCTGCAGTGGGCCATGATTCGCTGGGCCATGCGGCGGGGATGCGGCCTGTATGATTTCCGCGGGGTCTCGGGCGACCTGAGCCCGGACAACCCCCTGTACGGTCTGTATCGCTTCAAGCAGGGCTTCGGGGCGGAGCTGGTGGAACTGGTGGGCGAGTACGACCTGGTGTTCCGCCCCATCCTGTATCGCCTGTGGCGGACGGGGCAACCCCTGTACCGGTCTCTCCGGGATTCTCTTTTGGACCTGCGAGACGGACTGCAGTGAATCGATCGCACCCCCGCGGGCACCCTAGTTCGAGGGTGATTTCCGTTGTCCATCACCGACGGACAGAGAGAGCAGCTGCGGCAGAGGCTGCTGAGCGAGCGACAGCGATACAGCTCGCGACTGGAGTATCTGCGGGGAGTCAGCTTCAGCCGCGACCGCACGGGTACCATCGGCGAACTGGCCGACTACGACAACCACCCGGCGGACCACAGCAGCGAAACCTATGAACGGGAGAGCGATTTTGGTCTGCTGCTGGAGGCGAGAGACCACCTGAGGCAGCTTGATGCCGCGCTCCTCAGGCTGGACAGCGGCCAGTACGGAAGGTGCGCGCGGTGCGGGGCAGAGATGACCTTTGAGCGCCTGTGGGCGCGACCGGCGGCCGACCTCTGCGTGCGGTGCGCCCGCAGGAGCTGACTACAGGTGCGAGTTGTGAGGTGCACCGATGGGCACCCTCCCGGCCTCCGTCAGAGCCCCAGCATCCAGCGGGCGACCATGAAGTAGACTATGAGCCCGGTGCTGTCGACCAGAGTGGTGACCACGGGAGCGGAGGCGGCGGCGGGGTCGAACCGGAAGATGCTCACCACGAGCGGTAGACAGGCGCCGAGCATGCTTCCCAGGATGACGATTATCAGCAGGGCGCCGCCCACGGTGTATCCAATGGCCGTGCTCCCTCCGATCCAGCTGGCCTGGATGAAGGCGGCCCCGGCCATCATCGCCCCGAGAACCACGCCGGAGCGCATCTCGCGCCAGACCACCCTTCCCAGATCACTGAGGGAGACCTCGCCGAGGGCCATCGCCCGGATCACGGTGCTGGCGGCCTGGGCGCCGGCATTGCCCCCCGTGTCAATCAACAGGGGGATGAAGAAGGCGAGGGCCACCACTGCCTGGATGTATTCCTGGAAGTAGTCGAGGATGTTGCCGGTCAGGGTCTGGGCGGCAAAGAGGGCGAGCAACCACACGGCGCGACGCTTGACGAAGGACCAGGCGGAGGTCTGCAGGTAGGGTTCATCCGAGGGCTCGACGCCGCCCATCCGGTGAATGTCCTCGCTGGTCTCCTGCTCGATGACGTCGAGCACGTCATCCACGGTTATGACGCCCAAAAGATGGTGGTCATCGTCCACGACGGGAATGGCCAGGAAGTCGTAGTGACGGAGCACGTTTGATACCTGTTCCTGGTCCTCGGACGAGCGAACCGAGACCACGTCGCTTCTGCCTATCTCCGCCAGGGTTTTGGTGGGTTCGGCCAGCACCAGCTCCCGGAGGGTGATCACGCCGGTGAGGTGACCGTCCAGGTCGGTGACGTAGATGTAATATGCGGCGTCGACTTCCTTGGCCAGTCTGCGATACACGTTGAGGGCCGTGCCGCACTGGCGTTCGCCGGTGAAGGATATGAAGTCGGTGGTCATGATGCCGCCGGCCGAGGTCTCCGGATACTGCATGAGCTCCTGGATGGTGTTCCGGTCAGGCAACACATTCAATAGCGTGCGAACGGTGGCCGTGTCCAGCAGGGAGAGGAGGTCCACCAGTTCATCCGGGGAGACGAACTGAACCACGCTCTGAAGCCGCGATTGCGGCATGTGCTCAATCACCCGCAGCTGGTCGCTTGGGTTGAGGTGTTCCAGCACCTGGGCCAGCTGTCGATCATTCAGCATTGCCATCAGGGTCAGAAGGTGAATCTCGTCGCTCGAGTCTATGCCCTCGATTACATCGGCCACGTCGGCCGGGTGGATCTCGGACAGCCGTCTTCGCAGATCGCGGGGATTGCCGGACTTCAGCAGCTGGCGAAGATCAGTCTCTGCATTCACTGGTGATCACCTTCTCTCCCAGAATCGAAGGGTCGGTTCACAGGTCGATGGGATGCGGATTCCGGATCAGCGAGTATCCGCTGGCGTCAGGGAACAAAACTGGGACCGACCCATGACTGAAAACACGCCCTAAATATATCCCAAAGCGCGCAGAGATTGAAGGTCCAGGTCTGACGGATGCGCAGATGGGTGAGGTGAGGTGCGGCGGGAGCAGTCCAGGGGTATGAGGGGAGGGAGGGAGAACCCCCCTCCCTGGCCTCACCTGGATATTTCGAAGGTTACGTTGACGTTGACGCGGATGTTGACCTGTCCCGGCATGATAGGCGTTCCGAAGCTGTCGGCACTCTCCGCCCTCAGTAGGGGAGCGCCCCCGCCACCTGCAATGTCGATCCTCCTGACGCCGACTATGCGAACTCCGGACTCGTCTGCCGCAACCTCGGCCCGCTGACGGGCGTCCCTGACCGCCAGTCTCAGGGCCTCCTCCTCCAGGTCGGCCGGGTCCGAGACCGACATCTCGATGCTGTGGACCTGGTTGGCCCCCGCCTGGACCGCGGCGTCGATCACCTCGCCCATCTTCTCCAGGTCTCGCACCCGGATCCGCACCCGGTTCTCTGCCCGGAAGCCCACCAGGACGCTGGTCTCCGCCTCCCGGCGTTCATACACCGGGTGCACGGAGAACCGGGACGTCTGGATGTCGGCGTCGTCCACACCCAGTTGGGTGAGTGCATCGACGACCGCCTGCATCTCGCGCGAGTTGGTCTCGAGTGCCCCCTCTGCCGTCCTCTGCTGCGTGTGTACGCCGATCTCAATCTGGCCCGCATCGGGGGCCGCCATCACCTCTCCGAGGCCGCTGACGGTGATCACGCTCTCGACAGTGTCCTGCTGTGCGCAGGTTGGTTGGTCCGATTGGAAGGCTCCCGCCAGGGCGAGCAGTCCGGCCAGGGCAACAATGCCCGCCGCCACGTACCAGTGTTGTCTGATCAATGAAAGACCCTCCCTCTCTTGCTGTCATCAGCTGTTTGTCCAACGGTGATTCACACATGTATGGACCGCGATGGTGCCCCATTTGTTCCGCGAGGGAGGTGATGTTGGAGTCGACCCGGGATGCGGATTCCGCGCCCGGAGGGGGCCAGTGAACGGTGTGCCGTCACGGGTCGTGGATATTGCCCGGGAAATAGTGGGCGAACGGAGGGTGCGGGGTTGGGGGCCACCCCGCGTTGCGCGGGGAGGCCCTGTCTTCACTCGGAGAAAACCTCTCGACAGACGATCTCATTCAGGGTTTTCCGGCTCTTGGGTCGGGGTTCGTCCGCGGGATATCCCAGCGGAAGAACGGTGACGACCTTGTACTGGTCGGGCACGCCTGCGATGGTGCGGGCCTGCTCCTGGTCAAAGGCCCCGATCCAGCAGGTTCCCAGTCCCCGGTCCGCGGCCGCCAGGGTGATGTGATCCACGGCAATGGCCAGGTCCACTGCGTACCGCTCCACCCCGCACATCATGGTCTGGTCCGGCTCCAGGGCGACGGCGACGATGACCACCGGTGCCTGACCGACGAAGGCCTGATTCCGGGCCGCCCGGCACAGGGCGGCTCGCCTGTCGGGGTCGGTGACGACGACGAATTTCCACGGCTGTCGGTTGGAGGCCGAGGGCGCCAGGCGGGCCGCCTCCAGGATGGCCTCGAGATCTGACTCGGGTACTGGATCCGGTTTGTAGTTGCGTACGCTTCTTCTCGCCTGAATCGCTTCCATGACTTCCACCAGATACGCCTCCTTTTTTTGCTTGCTGTCGCTTTCTACTTCGTCTCTCAGGCTCTATTCCCTGCATTTGCCGCCTGGTGAGCTGGCGGGAGGGGCAGCTAACATCTCCCGCCGCCAATGCCGATACAGACAGTAGCACCTTCTGCCCAGGCCGGAGCTCTCTGTTGCGCATTCGCACGGGCGGGCGGGAGGTTTTCGCTGTGACGGGGAGGGACCTCATGGGTGCATACCGACGTCAGCTCGGAATGGCGCTGCCGGGGACCATCGTGGTGGCGGTGGTCCTGTTGATCCTGGGCACCGCCATCTGGCAGTATGGGATGGCAGACCGGCTGCAGGTCTTCCGGACTGAGAAGCACATAAAGGCACATTATCTGGCGCGCTCGGGAGCCGAGGCGGTGGCGGATTATCTGCTGCACAACCAGGAGGCCGCCGGGGACTTCATCGGATATGCGTCCGAGACCTTCTCCCTGGACGGGGGCGAGGTTGAGGTTTGCGTATACGGTGATCATCACAATGAGGTCATCATCGAGTCCTCCGGCACCGTCGCCGATGTGACGGAGACGGTGCTGCTGTCTCTGAACAGCGTGGGCGTCTTTGATGTGGCCGCCTTCGGCAATGATGTCGTGATCAACGGGGTCGCGGCAGAGATTTGGGGCAGTTTGATCTACGTCGACTCCATCTCCGGCGACTGGGAGAGCGTCGTTCACGGCGAGGTGGCGCAGGATGATCGCGTCTACCCCGATCCCGAGTTCCCCGACGATGACGAGCTGACGGACCTGGGCGCGATCAAGGGAGACTTCCTCCTGGAGACGGACGGCAGGGCCACATCGGTGTCTCTGAGCGGTAAGGATGAGCTGGTGGTGAAGCTCGGTGATGAGGGTGAGCCCAGCGACCGGATTCTCAAGGTGGATTCCATGGAGTGCACCGGGCAGGGCACGGTGATCCTCGAAGGTGACGGGCGATTTCTTCTGTATGTGACGGATTCATTCAAAGGGGGCGGCACATTCATCACCACCACCGATGACGCGTGGATCATCGTGTTTCTGGCCGAGGACGCCACCTTCGATCTGGCGGGGACTCCCGAGTTCAGGGGAGCCATATACGGACCTAAGGCGAACGTGGACCTGAGCGGCACCTCGGTCTT
>JAWOBW010000179.1:0-12211 GCA_046484105.1 Bacillota bacterium | reverse complement strand
CCTTCGTCTACGCCGGCGAGAACCTGGCCAAGGCGGGCAGCGTCTATGTCTGTCACTACCGGTTGATGGAGAGTTCGGGTCACAGGGCGAACATACTGAATTCGCGATTCACTCACATCGGAATAGGGGTGTTGACCGGCCAACCGTCGGGCGTGGTGGTGACCCAGCTGTTCGTTGGCCGCTGATATATCGTTCTGCCCCAAGCGAGGAGCCCCCGGGCGCCGTCCGGGGGCTCCTCGCTTTCCCTCGATTGCCGCCGGAGCGCGCGCGGCGTCTCGTACGCACACGACGCGGGTGGTGCGCGGCGGGCATCCCGACGGCCGGGCCGGGGAAGGGATGACCCTCCTGTCGCCGAAGAATGAAGTGCCGGCGTCGATTTCTGCCGGAAAACCGGTGAATGGGAGGGGATTTTCGTGGACGAGATACAGAGACAGATAGGCGAACTGAAGGAGCAGCAGGCCCGGCTGGTGCATGTATTTCACTCTCTGCTCAAGGCGGTGGATGACATCGCCTGGTATCACAGGGTGTCGGATGTGGCGCGAATCGACAAGGTCGTGTTCACCGGCCCCCCGCCGGCCAATACCCTGGCCCAGAACCCCCAGGACCGAGGGAACCCGGTCAGGGTCCCTGCCTACACCTTCATTCCCAGGGAGACGGAGGAGAGGTGTCCGTTGCTGGTGTTCCCCCACGGTGGGGTTCACGCCAACTTCTCCACGGCCAATGTGCGGGTGGTGCGGGAACTGATCGTGCAGGGCTACGCCATCATAGCTCCCGAGTACCGCGGGAGTACCGGATACGGCGAGGTGTACTACAACCTGATCGACTACGGCGGCCTGGAAGTGGAGGACGCCTTTGCCGCCAGGAACTGGATGATCGAGGCCCACTCCGAGCTGGTGGATCCGGACCGGGTGGGAATCATTGGCTGGAGTCACGGCGGCCTGATAACCCTGATGAACATCTTCAATCATCCCGAGGCTTACCGCGCGGCCTACGCCGGGGTGCCGGTCAGTGACCTGGTCGCGCGCATGGGATACAAGACGGATGAATACCGGAAGCTGTTCTCCGCCCCCCATCACATAGGACAGACGGCGTACGGGGCTGTCGACGAATACCGCAGGCGTTCGCCCGCCTGGCAGGCGGAGAAGCTGGAGACGCCTCTTCTGATTCAGACCACGACCAACGACGAGGATGTCAACGTGCTCGAAGTGGAGCACCTCATCAAGGCCCTCAAGGCCGAGGGGAAGGAGTTCGAATACGAGGTCTATCGGGACGCGCCCGGCGGCCACGTGTTCAACCGAATTGACACCGCCCTGGCGCGGCAGTCGCGGAGTAAGATATATCACTTCCTTGCCCGCCATCTCTGCCCGCCGCATCCGCCGGAAGATGGTGACACGTGACCTGGGTGACTTGAGGGAGCCGGGTCAGGAGGGCCCTCTGGGCCTGGGCGAGCCGGTGCCCATCTCGGCCGAACACGGACACAATACCGGGGATCTTCTGGAATGCGGTGGTGGCGGCCCTGCCCCCGGATGATGCGGTGGACGAGGGGCGCACCGATGAGATCCGGGTCGCCATTGTCGGCCGACCCAACGTGGGCAAGTCCTCGCTGACGGGGGCGGTCGTTGGGTGAAGGAATCCCCGGGCGACACGCTGCGGTCTCGTCTCACATAAGATGGAGCGATGGAGAAGGGGGAGTCCAGACTGTGGCGCCCAGTATCATCATTGACGGTGAGGAGATTGAGGACCTGAACCCTTATCTCAGCCGCCAGGGGATGACCCTGCTGTGGCTGGTGCTGCAGCATCTCGGCGCGCAGGTGAGCTGGCGCGAGGAGGATGGTTCACTGGAGATACTTCGACCTGCTCCCCTGGCCGAGGTGTCGGCCTGGATGAAAGAGAAGCTCAGGAAATGGTGCTCCGTTGCCGGGGAGCGCCGCGGGACTGTGCCTCCGCCGCGCTCGCTCCTGGCTTTGCTGCCCCCTAGGTCCGAGAGGGACACTCCCGGGTTCCCGGGTCCGCGTGGGAGAGGTGAAGGGCGGCCGGTACCCGAGAAGGAGGTGGGTGGCGTGGAAACACAAAAGAGAGGCGGGCCTGGACTGCGTGACAGTCGGCCAGCCGAGGAGTCGGAGGACAGGGAGAGTGAGCCCAGAAGACCCAGAACCGAAAGTGTTGCCTATCACCGACCCTATCTTCGGGATGAAAAGGGTTCCGGGGGAACGAGGAGTGTAACCGAGAGCCGTTCGAGCGGGGCCAGTCCGCGGGAGAAGATGGACCATCTGGCCCGCTACCGTCCGGGCTGAAGCAGCTGCTAGGGACGGCCGGTGGTCGTCCGGGGGAAGTGGATGATTTCAGGTGAGCGTTCGCCTCAATGAGGTGGACGCTCTCGTCTGTCCGGCATCGCCCGCAGCCGCGACGTTTCATTCTCCGGGGGCATAAATGCGCGCAACTGCAGCAGAATATTGCTGGGGGTGGTCGACCGATGTTTCTGAGACGATTGCTCGCAGTGGTGATCGCGGTCGGGATTCTGCTGTGGATGTGGATGCCCTGGTGGGTGACTCCTCCGGCCGGGGCGCAGGCCAGGCCGACCCTGTACTGGGGATCGACGGGCCCGGAGGTCAGGGAGGTGCAGAGCCGCCTGGCCCAGTGGGGTTACTACAACGGTCCCATCAGCGGCGTATTCGGTGCGCAGACCTCGGAGGCGGTGCGGCTGTTTCAGCGGCGAAACGGCCTCGCTGTGGACGGAGTGGTGGGGCCCCAGACCTACGCCACCCTGGGGCTGCAGGCGGGCCCGGCCGCGGCGCCGGCGAGCACGGGGGTGGCGCTCAGCGACGAGATAGACCTGCTCGCCCGGGTGGTATCGGCGGAGGCCCGGGGTGAGCCTTACGTGGGACGGGTGGCCGTGGCGTCAGTGATCATGAATCGGGTGCAGAATCCGGCCTTTCCCAACACCATAAGCGGCGTGATTTACCAGCCGCTGGCCTTTGAGTCAGTCGGAAACGGGCAGATATGGCGGGTGCCGGCCGGTGACGCCGGCCGGGCGGTGCGAGACGCACTGAACGGTTGGGACCCCACCTACGGCAGCATTTACTTCTGGAACCCGTACAAGCTGGTCAACCCGTGGGTGTGGTCGAGAAGTATTGTGACCCAGATCGGACGACATGTATTCGCGCGATGAGGGGGACGCTTTGATGGAACGCAGCGAGGGCGACGAGAGGGCACAGACGGTGAGTGTGGGGGGGGACCGGAATCAGCTGCTGCGCTGGGCGGTAGCGCTTCTGCTGCTGGCACTGATTGTCACCGGGGCCTGGGGCTACGGGCAGTACCGGGGTCGACAGCTGGCGCTCAACTACCTGGAGGGAGAGCGCCAGCGCGCCTTCTACAACCTGCTGTACAATGTTGAGAACATGGAGTTGAGCCTGGCCAAGTGCATGGCGGCGGGGTCACCGTCGCAGATGCAGTTGCACCTCGCGCAGGCCTCAAGATACGCCGAGTCGGCGATCTCGGACCTGGGCGGCATACCCATGGGCCACACAACGCTCCTGCGGACGGGGACGTTTCTCAACCAGACGGGGGACTACGCCCTGTCGCTGGCCAGAACAGTGTCCGAGGGCAGGGCCCTGACCGAGAGTGAACAGCAGCAGCTGGGCGGGCTCCACCAGCAGGCGACCGAACTGGGGCAGGCCCTGCACGATCTTCGGGATCGACTGGGCGAGGTCGGTCACCGGTGGAGCACCCTGCAGCTGCTGGGTGAGCATTCGTACGATGCCATCGAGATGGACGACGGCCTGTCCGGTCTGGCCGGGATAGAGAAACACCTGACCCAGTATCCGACGCTGATCTACGATGGACCCTTTTCCGACCACGTCTTCGATTTCGCCCCCCGGGGGTTGACTGGGGCCCACGTCACCGAGGAGAGGGCCCGCAACCGGGCCAGAGAGATCCTGGCGGATATGGGCGAGGAGGATGCCGAGGTGGAGAAGGTCTCGGAGGTGCGGGGCACCATACCCGCCTACACCTTCACCGCCGCGGTGGCGGGGAAGCAGTACTGGCTGGACATCTCCAGGAAGGGAGGGCACCTGGTTTGGCTCAACACCGGCGCTGAACCGGGGGAGCCGGCCATAAGCCTGGAGGAGGCCAGGGACGTCGCCATCGCCTTTGCCGAGGAGGCGGGGTATTCGCAGCTCCGTCCCCTGTTCACCCAGCGGGAGGGCGACCGCGCGGTCACCAACTTCGCCGCCGAGCAGGACGGCGTGATCCTGTATCCGGACCAGGTCAAGGTGCTCGTGTCGCTGCACGACGGTGCCGTGCTGGGTCTGGACGCCTCTTCCTACCTCATGGCCCACACCGAGCGCAGCCTCGCCCGGCCGGAGATCGACGAGGAGGAGGCCCTGGACCGTGTCAACCCCGCCCTGGTGCCGGGAGAAACCGCCCTGGCCCTCATACCCCGGGATTCCCTGGAGGAGGTCCTGTGCTGGGAGATCAGGGGGACCGTCGGCGAGAGCGAGTTCATCGTGTACGTCAACGCCCACACCGGCGTGGAGGAGCAGATATTCCAGCTCATTCCCGTCGAGGGCGGGTATCTCACCCAGTGACTTACCGGCGGGGGATCTGTCGACCGCGGTGGTCCACTTCGTAGGGTCTGGGGTGGAGGAGCTCAGAGACGGTGACCATCTCGTAACCGGCGCCCTCCAGCTGTTCGATGATGTCTCCGAGGGCCTCGGCCGTGGGCTCCGAGCCGTTGTGAAAGAGGATTATGGCTCCGGGATGAACCAGGGTCGTCACCCGGTTGAGGACGTACTCCGCGGTGACCTCCTTCCAGTCCAGGCTATCGACGCTCCACTGGATGGTGGTCAGCCCCAGGTCATCCTCGGCCACCTGGAGCAGGCGGTTGTTGTATGAGCCGAAGGGAGGGCGGAACAGCCTGGGCGAGGCCTCGGGGCACACCGATTTCATCAGCTCGATGTTGTCGGTCAGTTGTGACCTGATGTCACCTTCGCCCAGGGTGGCCATATCGGGGTGACTGGCTGAATGCAGAGCCAACTCGTGTCCCGCCTGGTGGATGCCCCGGGTCTGATCCGGATAGTCCTCCATCCAGATATTGGTCAGGAAGAAGGTCGCCCGGACCTCGCTCTGTGCCAGGGTTCGGAGCAGGTTTGATGTGTGCTCCGCTCCCCAGGTGGCGTCGAAAGTCAGGGCGACCCGCTTGTCTTCAGTCTGGACGGAGTAGACGGGTATTCTCCGCTCTCCGCCGGCCGTGACCTGCAGCACCCGCAGCGACTCCGTCGACAGGATCAGGTACACCAGTCCGCCCAGCAGCACCAGGACCAGGAGGGCGGCCAGGATTACCGTTCGGCGCGGTATTATGACCAGACGCACGTCACTATCACCCCCCGCAGTAAGGGTCTCCGTAGAGTGTATGCTGGGCCGGGCAGGGACATTCCCGTCCGGCGGTTTTTCCCCGCCCGGAAGGAACGCGGCCCCCCGGAATTGAACTCCATGTTAGTCCAGTTGTGGGAGGCGATCGTTTTGAGCTCTTTGGCCTATCCGATGAAGATGCAATATTCCGCCGAAGCCGTCACCCCCGGGAGTCCCCGTGGGGAGCAGTATGAGCACAGAGAGTCGACATGAGGCCGGGCGAGGAGGCCAGGCCCCGCGTCTGTGACCTGGCGGTGGGACAGACGGTCACGGGGGTGTACGGTGTGGCTGGCAAGAGGTTGCGTTCCTTCCGCGACGCATCCAAGGGACAGTATCTCGAGGTGGACCTGAGGGACGTCACCGGGGTGATCCCGGGCCGGGTGTGGGAGGATGCGGGCGAGATTGCCGCCGGCTTTGATGTCGGCGACGTCGTCCGGGTGCAGGCGCAGGTCACCGAGTACCGGGGGCAGGAGCAGCTGGTCATCACCGGGGCGGAGGTAGTGGCGGTGGAGGAAGTCCCGGTCGAGCGCTTCATCCCCGCCAGTCCCAGGCCCCTGGAGGAAATGGAGCGGCAGCTGTGGCGTCGCGTAGAGTCAGTGCGCGACCCCCACCTCTCCAGGCTGCTGTTGGATCTTTACGGCAGGTCGGAGTTTTACTCCGCCTTCATCTCCGCCCCGGCGGCCAAGATGGTCCACCACAATTACCTCAACGGCCTGCTGGAGCACTCGCTGCAGGTGGTCTCTCTGCTGGAGACCTCCTTCGAGTCGGGCGGCATGAACCGGGACCTGCTGGTGACGGGGGGACTGCTGCACGACGCCGGCAAGGTGGAGGAGTTCGACTGCCGCGGGGCGATTGACTACAGTGAGCGCGGCAGGTTGATCGGCCACGTGGTCAGCGGCTTCTACCTGGTGCGGGAGGCGATCGGGCGGATCGAGGACTTTCCCCGGGACCTGGGCCTGCATCTGGAGCACCTGATTCTCAGTCACCACGGTAGGCAGGAGTACGGGGCGCCGGTCCTGCCCCAGACCCGGGAGGCGGTGGCCCTGCACCACGCCGACCTGTACAGCAGTAAGGTGGCGCAGATGGCGTCGGTCAGTGAGCGGGCGCGGGACTCGGGTCGGCGATGGTCCGAGTACGACCCGATGCTGGGAAGGTACGTGTGGATCCCGGATGGCGGGACAGAGGAGGCGCCATGAGTCGGTCGGACGGCCTGCTACAGGCGCAGCACCGAATGGCAGAGGTGACTGCAGTGGTGTATATGGGAGCCCACGTCGGTGTGTACGGGCGTCTGTTCCTGGGCGTCGCCCCCGACCGGGCGCGAACGATCCTGCTGTATTCTGCCGCCACCGCCTTCTACCTGGCCGCCTTTCACCTGGCCGCCGTCCTGTGGAGGGAGGGGCGGGGCTTCTGGAGTCTCACCCTGACCCTCGCCCTGGCGGCCCAGCTGGTCTCATCCACCATCTCCCTGGCCCTGCATGTGCGGGGGAATGCGGGGGTGTGGGAGGAGGTGGCGGGCATCATCGCCGGTCCCATGACCCAGCTGTATGTGTGGTCACTGTTTGTGTATTCCCTGGTGCGGGCGGGCATGGTGGCCCGGGACGGGTTGTCGCGGAGTGGGTTGATTCTCAGTATGAGAGACAGCGCGCTCAGCACAGTTCTGACCGCGGTGGCCATCGCCGCCCTGCCCCTCCTGGTGGTGCTGTCCGCACTGGGAGCAGTGCAGATCGATGTCGCGGGAGCAATCATATCCTTCGCGGACTTCTGGAATCCCCTCATTTACGTGCTACTGTTCTCGGGCTACCTCATGCTGTACCGGGTGGAGGGGGCTGCCACCCTCAGGTACCTGAGCTATCTATTCTTCGTCTCGGTGGCGAGCGGTGTCATCGGGGGACTCTCGTCAGCGGTGGGCGCGGGGTCTGCCCTGGGAGGACTGCTTCACCTCGTCTCCCTGATGCTTCCCGCCGCCGGGATATACCTGTGGCTGCGGGCGGTGCAGGAGGCCTAGGGTCGGCGCAGCATCAGCCAGGCCCCGGCGGCCAGCAGGACTATTCCCAGGCCGCGGGCCGGCGAGAAGGGCACCTGCCTGAGGTGAAGCAGGCCGAAATGATCCAGGAGGGCCGCAGTCAGCACCTGCCCCGCGATGATGGCGGTGGTGGCCGGGGCCGCCCCCGCGATGCCTATGCTGGCGGCGACGCTCCACACTATGGCCACACCCAGCGCGCCGCCCAGGTAGGTGTACCAGGGAGCCTCCGCCAGGTCAGTCCAGCGGATGTTGAGCATATCTGCGGTCAGGCCAGCGAGGACGACGGCCCCCGAGAGGACGGCCCCTACCAGGTGCACTACCAGGGTGGTGCCTGCCAGCGTGATGCTGCGGCTGAGCAGGGAATTGATGGCACCCTGCCAGGCCATTATGCTGCCGGCTAACGCGGCGATGATGAGAGCGTGTGTGAAGGTCATGGCGTCATATAGAATGACCCGAGATGTGTGAAAATAACCGGGAGGTGGAAGGTGTGGCGGTCAGAGTCGGAACCTGTTCCTGGGCCGACCGAGGAATGGTGAAGTCGTGGTACCCGGAGGAGTTTCGCAGCCCGCCGAAGCTGCTCGACTACTACTGCAAGCACTTTGACACGGTGGAGGTGGATTCAACCTACTACGCGATTCCCGATCCGGAAATCTGCGCCCGCTGGGCCCGGCGCACGCCGGAGGGGTTCATCTTCCACGTGAAGGCCTTCGGGATGATGACGGGGCATTCGGTGAAGCCGCGGCAGCTGCCGGCATCGCTGCGGGAGGGTTTCGACTATTCCCTCACCCGGTACGGCAACCTGAAGAACCCTCCCCCGGAAATGATCCGTGGGTGTTTTGAGCACTTCATCCGCGCGGTGGAGCCACTGAATAGGGCAAAGAAGCTGGGTCTGATTCTCCTGCAGTTTCCCCCCTACTTCACCGCCGGCGACCCCGGGCAGTATCGGCGCAATCTTGCCTGGATCCGTCGCTGTCGCGAGGTGATGCCGGAGCACCGGCTGGCGGTGGAGTTTCGTCACCGCTCCTGGTTTGCCGACGAGGTGGCCGGGGAGGTGGCGCAGCTTCTCGGCGACGAGAATGTGACCCTGGTGGCGGTGGACGAGCCGCAGGTGGGGGAGAAGTCCATACCTCCGGTGATCAGGGCCACCGGGTCGTGCGGCTACGTCCGCTTTCACGGCCGGAACCGGGCGACGTGGGACCGCCCGGTCAAGTCCGCCGCGGAGCGCTTTCGCTACCTGTATGATGAGGAGGAGTTGAGGGAGTGGGTCGAACCGCTGCGCCGCCTGGAGGATCAGACCGAGACCACCTATGCCATGTTCAACAACTGCTTCGCCGACTACGCTCCCGCCAACGCCCTCACCATGGCCGGCCTTCTGCGGGAGGCCGGGGGCGGGGACTAAACCGGCGGTCGGGTGAGTATGTATGCAGAGGTGGGGTGAACAGATCGACGGCGGGAGGGATCCAGCATACGCCTGCGGGTGCCTTTGATAATCGCTACTGCCGCCCTCATTCTCTCAATGGGGGGCCTGTTCGACGGGGTTCCCGGATGCGGGGTGACGTGGTTTCTGGGCCGGTTGGCCTCGGTCGTCGGGTGGGCAGAACCGGCGGCGAAAGAGCAGTGGCCGGCATCAGTGAACCCGGGCGGGCTTTCTGCGGCGCGAGGCCTTCGCTGGGAAGGATACGGGCCCGCCGGCCTGTACGTTCGCATTGACGTCGAGCACCGGTTCCTGGAGCTGCACATGGGATCTGAATCACTTCGGCGCTGGCCGGTGGCCGTCGGCAAGCCGTCAACCCCGACGCCGCTGGGCACGTGGCTGGTGATTGACAAGGCGATCTGGGGTGGAGGCTTCGGCGCCAGGTGGAACGGGCTGAGCATTCCCTGGGGCAGGTACGGTGTGCACGGCACCAACCGGCCGGGTTCGGTCGGCGGCAACCTGTCCGCCGGCTGCGTGCGGATGCTGAACGAGAACGTGATAGAGCTCTACCGGCAGGTGCCGGTGGGGACGCTGGTGGTGATCACCGGGCGCGGAAAGGAGCAATTCGGGGAGGTTCCCCGCCGGGTGAAGTTTCTGTCGAGAGGTAGCGACGTGATGCAGCTGCAGCGAATCCTGCGGGCGGAGAATCTGTATTCAGGGTCGGTGGACGGTATCTTCGGGGCCGGGACTCTGTCGGCACTGAGGGAGTACCAGCAGTCGTCAGGGGGGCGGGGGACAGGTGATATCGATCGGGATATGTGGGAGGAGATGGGGCTCGGCCGTCCCGGCGTGGGGAGCATCTGGTTTTCTGAGCAGTTTTGATCAGCGGATAGGCAGGATATTTGCCCGGCGGGGGAGAAATATCAATGAGAGAACATGTGGTACTATGCCAATGGGAGGCGCTTGAATGTTCCGCAATGATGAGCGCGACACCAGGATCATTCGGTCCGGGCGGCCCGATGAACCGGACCGGAGCGACTGCGTGCAGATTCTGCGGCAGATATACACTGCCCTGGAGGAACGGGGTTATGACCCGGTTCAGCAGCTGGCTCATTATCTTCTCACGGGGGAACCTGCCTACATCACGGCCCATCGCAATGCCCGGGCGCTGACGGCCCATCTGGAGCGGGATGAAGTGATCGAGGAGATCGTCCGCTTTTACGTCAGAAATCACCCGTCCATGAAGCAATTGTGAGGGCCCGTGAACCGTTCGTCCCCTGATGTCACCTCAGGTTGATGTACCCTCCTTCAGAATAAACTTCTTCCCCTGCGGGATAATAACTTCGCGAGTAACAATCCGGTTCAAGAGGTGACTCATGTGAAAGCGACTGGAGTTGTCAGAAGAATCGATGATCTGGGAAGGATCGTCATACCCATCGAGATTCGCCGAACGATGAGGATCCGCGATGGAGATCCCCTGGAGATATTTGTGGACAAGGACGGGGAGGTCATCCTCAAGAAGTACTCGGCCATCGTGGATCTCGGCACCTTTGCGGAGGAGATGACGGATTCTCTTCATGAGGCCAGCGGCCAAGTGGCCCTGATAAGCGACCGCGATTCCATCGTCGCGGTGTCGGGAGCCAGGCGCAAGGATTTCATCGACAAGCGGGTCAGCGATGTGGTCCTGCGGTCCATGAACGACCGGCAGACTCTGTTTCACAACGATCCGGCGCAGCCATCGGAGATCCTACTGGAGGAGGGCGAGGAGAGCGAGTTTTCTACCCAGGTGATCGCTCCCATCATTGTGCACGGGGACCCATACGGGACGGTCATCCTGGCTTCGGTGGATCGCGACAACCCGATTGGTGACACGGAGAGGAAGATGGCTCAGTCGGCGGCGGGTTTTCTCTCCCGCTATCTCTCCGAATGAGATTGCGGGCGGGATACACAGAGTCAGCCAGTCTCGCGCAATAGTCAGCCCCGCGCAGGTGATCTTGAGGGTTGCAGTGCTCCGTTTGACTGCGGGCCGGACGGTCTAGGAGTCCGGCCCGCGTCCCCATTCAGCGCCTTTCATGTCCGAGTCGGGCCATCGTCGAGATTCCCCGGTACCGAAGAAAGTCTCTTCCTCCCGAGAATACTGAGTGCCCGCTACTCGCTCAGGAGGTTGATTGCGCGAAGGGGTTCTGATCCCAGGATTTCTTCTACTTCTTCGCAACCCTCAGGGAATGCGTAGTTGTACCGCGGAGGAAGGGCAAAAACGTACTCATCATTGCGATCCAGCTCTGACGGTCCCACGGGCGCGGCGCTGACGCTGAACTCCCCGTCCTGAAGTGCCTCCCACTGAGCGGTGGTGAACACCATTATGGGAATATCCTGGCGGACGTTTTCCTCGGTCCAGGCAGGGTGTCTTATGGACAGCAGAGGACCGTGCTCAATGCTCTCCCCTGCCTGGGAGGCCTCCAGGGCGGTACCCGTCCATTCCTCAGACACGATTGAATATCCGCCCCAGCTTTCAGGCAATGAGAGGGAAAAACCGTAATCGGTATTGCGGTACACGATCACGCTCTCGTATTCTCCGAGAACCACGTCACTAATGAGCCAACGGTCGCCCTCTCTGTTGACTGAGAGAGTAATCGGACGCTTGGCCGCGGCACCGCCGCTTTCCTTCTCCACACTGGTGATCTCTATGATTTGGCCCTCTACCTCGTACTCATCGTCGGTCAGTTGCTGCACTGTGGATATCTCGATGCGGTCGGGCCAAGGGCTCGATAGTCTCCTGGTGGGAGCATCTTCGGGACTATGTTGCCAACTCTCCAGGAGATCCCCGGTCACAAGGTTCCCGTAGTTTTCCTCCATGCTTCGGCTTATCACATCGCTCGGGGCCAGGGACGGCACCAGTCGTAGCCTGCTGCCGAAATCCTCCACCAAATCCCTGATATCGGTCTCAGGAGTTATGTCTGTCTGCTGCTCCTCCGCAGAGACATTTGCACACCCACATAACGAAATCACCAGAAAGCTCATAACCCAGGACAATAGAGTTTTGCTCAAAGCAGTTCGCCTCCAATAGTGTTCTGGAACCTGCACATTGGTTTGACCCGGGAGTTTTGCTTTTGTTCCCTCGCTTGCAGAGACATATGTCGCCCTCGATTCGGGAAAGACTGCCTTCGCCGGGCGGGCTTCCGGCGCGTCACCGGGCGCTTTCCCTCTTCTGGATCCACAATTTGCCGGACCTGTCAACGGCGGCCACCAGTATGTCCCGCGGGTCAGATATGTTCTCTCGCTCCAGCTGCTCCATCAACCACTTTTTGTCCCGACTCACGACCCTGAGACCCTCCGCATTGACCACCCCGTCCACGATCAGAGAG
>JAWOBW010000152.1:0-2809 GCA_046484105.1 Bacillota bacterium | reverse complement strand
TGCAGCCGACAGGCTGCACGAGGGACTACTCTGTTCTCCAGTGCTCACCCTACAGTAAACGAAACGCCCCAGATAAACACACCCGCGAGTCTGGCAACCTCATTCGGATAATGAGTGTATCCAAATTGGCACATCCCTGACACACTTGGCTGACCTGCGTGGAAGATGCCAGTGCGGACGCGGTGGTCAGTGAAGTGGCCTCATTTCCCCGTCTGATGGTATATGCATCTCTCATCTCTCTCGCCTGGACCGTCAGGGCCCCTCCCGGGCCTGCCGGACTATTGGAGGGGTCAGCCCTCACATATAGATTGGGGGGAGGAGCGTGAGGCAATGATCAATCTGGTATGGTTGCTGCTGCTGATCATCGGCGGCCTGACCGCAGCCGCCCGGGGCCAGGTCTCCGTGGTCACCGATGCGGTGATGGGGCAATCGCAGCTGGGTCTGGAGACCGTGCTGGGCTTCACCGGGATCATGATTCTGTGGATGGGCATCATGAAGATTGCCGACGAATCTGGGTTGATCCGTTCACTGTCACTTCTGGTCAGGCCCCTGATGCGGATACTGCTGCCGGAGGTGCCGGTCGAACATCCCGCGATGGGAGCGATCCTGATGAACGTCAGTGCCAATTTGCTGGGGGTGGGGGCGGCCGCCACTCCCCTGGGCCTCAAGGCGATGAGTCACTTGCAGGAGCTCAATCCCGAGCCGGAGAGAGCCACGGACGCCATGTGCACCTTTCTCGCTCTGAACACCTCGGGGGTGACGCTGGTGCCGGCGACTGTCATTGCCCTGCGGATGAGTGCGGGATCGGTCAACCCGACGGAGATCGTGGGTACGGCCCTGGTGGCCACCCTGTGTTCCAGCATCACCGCCCTCAGCGTGGACCGGCTGTTTCGCTGGTGGAACTGCAGGGAGGAGGCCGGTCGATGATGGCCCTCATACAGATTCTTTCGGTCTGGGCCGTGCCCCTGATGGTGTGCGGCATTCCCCTCTACGGCTACATCAGGGGGGTGCCGGTGTATGAGACCTTCGTGGAGGGAGGACGTGAGGGACTTGAGATCGCCGCAAAGATACTGCCGTACATGATCGGGATCTTTGTGGCCATGGGGGTGTTCAACGCCTCGGGTGCCATGGAGGTGTTGGGATCGCTCCTGGCGCCCGCCCTGGCGCTCATCGGCCTGCCGGCGGAGGTGCTGCCCCTGGCCATTGTCAGGCCCCTGTCCGGCAGCAGTGCCCTGGGCATCACCGCGTCCATCCTGCGCGACTCGGGTCCGGATTCCTTCGTGGGTCGACTTGCCTCAACCATGCAGGGCAGCACCGACACCACCTTCTACGTTCTCAGCGTGTACTTCGGTTCCGTCGGTGTCACCCGCGGCCGGTATGCCCCCGTGTCGGGTCTGTGCGGTGATGCGATGGGAATTTTGGCCTCATTATTCGTGTGTCGATTGTTCTTCGGCTAGGTGGTACAATTAAGAAGCTGAGGCTACGTATTACGAAGGAGGTCATGTGATGAATGTACAGCAGAAGCTGGCAGACATGGGTCTCGAGGTTCCGGAGGTGGCCGCGCCGGTGGCAGCCTACATCCCCGGGGTGAGAACAGGGAATCTCTTCTTCACCTCCGGGCAGCTGCCCACGGTCGGGGGCGAGCTCAAGTACACAGGTCACGTGGGATCGGAGGTCTCGCCGGAGGACGCCTACCAGGCTGCGCGCATAGCGTGCCTGAACTGCCTGGGCGTGATCAGGGCTGAGGTTGGAGATCTGTCTCGGGTCCGGCGCGTGGTCAAGGTGACCGGGTTCGTCAGTTCTGATCCCGATTTCACCGAACAGCCCCAGGTGGTAAACGGAGCCTCTGAGCTGCTGCTTGAGCTGTTTGGAGATAAGGGAAAGCACGCCCGGGCGGCGGTGGGGATGGCCAATCTGCCCCTGGGAGCTCCCGTCGAGGTGGAGATGATTGTTGAGGTCGAATGACGCCCCCGGTGAGATGCGTCTGGACAGCTTTCTTTCGCGCGCGGGGGTGACCTCGCGCCGCCGGGCGCAGGAGCTGATCCGGCGGGGCCGGGTCAGTGTGGACGGTCGTCGGGTCACCGAGGCCGGACACAGGGTTCTTCCGGGAAGATCCGAGGTTCGGGTTGACGGGAAGGTTGCCCGGGTGCGTCAGGACCACCTGTACCTGAAAATGCACAAGCCCCGGGGCTGTCTGACTGCGACCAGGGACCCGCGAAATCGCCCCACGGTGATGGGCTTTCTGCCCCCGGAGCTGCCGCGGGTATTTCCGGTGGGCAGGCTGGACTTTGACAGCTCGGGGTTGCTTCTTCTCACCAGTGACGGCAGCTGGGCGCAGCGGGTGGCACATCCCAGCAGCGGCGTCAGAAGGGTCTACCGGGTGCGGGTCCAGGGATGTCCGGGCGCCGACGTCCTGCGCGATCTGCAGGAGGGGATTGAGCTGGCAGACGGCCGGGCTGCCTTTGACCGGGTGCAGATCCTTTCTCAGACTGAGGAGGACAGCCATTTGAAGGTGGTGTTGGGCGAGGGTCGATATCGCGAGATCAGGCGCATGATGGCGACTGTGGGGCACCCGGTGATCTCCGTTGAGCGGATATCGTTGGGCGGGGTCCGGCTCGGCTCTGTGACGTGATACCCACCGCTCGGCGTTGTCTTTTCCTCGATCGTGGTTGTATCACCGACAGCGGCCTTCCACTGGGCGAGCGTCTGCTGTGTACCATCTATGTGCAGATAGCTCCCGTCACCTTTTGCACCGTAAAGCTCATTGTCAGAAGAATTGAACTCCGAAAGCGTCATGCCGTTGATATTG